>CACXFD010000001.1 GCA_902766845.1 uncultured Lachnospiraceae bacterium
CTTTAAACAGTTTCCGCGTCTGGGCTTCCACGCCTTTCGACCCGTCGATCACCATGACGGCCGAATCCGCCGCCATCAATGTACGGTATGTGTCTTCCGAGAAGTCCTGATGGCCCGGGGTGTCCAGGATATTGATGCAGTATCCGCCGTAGTGAAACTGCAGCACCGAGGAAGTCACCGAGATTCCTCTCTCCTTCTCGATCTCCATCCAGTCCGAGACCGCGTGGCGGGCCGTCTTGCGCCCCTTGACGGAGCCGGCCAGGTTGATGGCGCCGCCGTACAGCAGCAGCTTTTCCGTCAGCGTGGTCTTGCCCGCGTCGGGGTGGGAAATGATGGCGAACGTGCGCCGCCGGCGGATCTGTGTCTCTGTGTTGTTCAAACTGTTCTCTCCCTCGGGTCTTCCGGCTGAAAGCCGGTCTCTTCTTACAGCAGCGGCGCCAGCAGGCGCAGGAACGCCTGCATCGCGCGGACCGCCACGTTCTTTTTCGCCAGATGCACCTCGGTGATCTGCTCGCACTCCTGCTGGGTAGCCAGGAAATCCTCGCGCATCTCATCGATGCAGCCGGTCTTGTACAGCAGCGTCCCGCACTCGTAGTGCAGGTAGAGGCTGCGGAAATCCAGGTTGATGGAGCCCACCGTGCCGATCTCATCATCGCAGACGAACGATTTCGCGTGCACGAAGCCCGGCCGGTATTCATAGATCTTGACGCCGGAGCGGATCAGCCGGCCGTAGTAGGACTGCGTCAGCAGGAAGACCAGCTTCTTGTCCGGGATGCCGGGCGTGATGATCCGCACGTCCACGCCGCTGCGGGACGCCGCGGACAGGGCCGTCATCATCTCGTTGTCGATGATCAGGTACGGCGTCATGATGTAGACGTAGCGCCGGGCCATGCCGATCAGCTGCAGGTACACGGTCTCGCCGATGTTCTCGCGGTCCATCGGGTCGTCCGCGTAGGGCTGGACGAAGCCCTTTCCCTCGAAGGCGCGCTTGTAGCGCGGATCGGGCCGGTAGCGCTCGTAGTCCCGGTCCGCCTCGCCGGTCAGGTTCCACATCTCGAGGAACATGCCGGTCAGGTTCCAGACCGCCTCGCCGCGCAGCATCACGCCGTTGTCCTTCCAGACGCCGTACGGATGCGTGATGTTCGCGTAGCGGTCGTCGATGTTGACGCCGCCGGTAAAGCCGGTGTGACCGTCGATCACGACCACCTTGCGGTGATCGCGGTGGTTCATGACGATCGAGAACAGGGAATTGATCGGATTGAAGATCCGGGTCTGGATCCCGAAGCGGCGCAGCTGCTCCTCGTATTTGCGCGGGAGCAGGAACACGCAGCCGAAATCATCGTAGAGCAGGCGCACCTCGACGCCGTCCGCGGCCTTCTCCTTCAGGATCTCGAGGATCCGGTCCCAGATCTCGCCGCGGCTCACGATGAAGTATTCGATGAAAATGAAATGCTCTGCCTTTTTCAGCTCTTCGATCAGCCGCTCGAAATAGACTTCGCCGATCGGCAGGAATTCCGCCTGCGTGTGTTCGTAGACCGGATAGCCGTGGTATTTGAGGAAGCGGCTCTGGCGCAGGACATATTCGCTCTCCGCCTGCAGATGCTTCTCGGTCTCGGCGTCCCCGGCAAAGAGCGACCGCACGCGCGCGTGCTGAAGGGCGCTGCGGCGCCGCAGGCGCCGGCGCTTGAAATCATAGTCGCCGGTGATCAAATAGAACGGGATGCCGAGCACCGGGAGGGCCAGGATCAGGATGGACTGCGAGAGCTTGTAGGCCGGATTCTGCTCGCTCGAGGAGATGCCCCAGACCGTCACGAACGCCACGATCGTCAGGGCCACGTTCACGTACGGATAGAAGGCCGACAGGCGGGCAAAGGTAAACGCGCCCCAGGCGATCTCCAGCAGCAGCACGAACGCAACGATGATCACGCGGTTCAGCAGTGCCTGGACGATCTTGCTCAGGACGTTATGCCACCCTTTTTTGCTGTTCCTCTCTTTCCGTACCCGTGCCATGACTTTCCGTATCTCCGGCCGGCCTGACGGCGGCCGTTCCTTTGCGCCGGCGCGCTTTTTGCCTGCGGCCGTTCCCCGCGCCGCGTGTCCGCGGCCGCGGGCCTTTCCGTATTCAGACGTCCGCGCTCAGGCGCGCAGGCTCATCAGTTTCGTCAGCAGGCGGTCCGCCACATCCTCCTTGGACAGGAGCGGCAGCTGCTCCGCGTCATCCTTCGTCATCAGGGTCACGACATTGGTCTCGGTGCCAAAGCCCGCGCCCTCGACCTTCACGTTGTTCGCGGCGATCAGATCGATCTTTTTCTTTTCGAGCTTTCTGCGGGAATTCTCGATCATGTTCTCTGTCTCCATCGAGAAGCCGCATAGGATCTGGCCCGGCGCGCGGTGCTCGCCCAGCCAGGCCAGGATGTCCACGGTGCGCTCGAGCGGGATCGCCATATCGCCGTCCTTCTTCTTGATCTTTTCCGAAGCCACGCTGGCCGGCCGGTAATCCGCGACCGCGGCCGCCTTGATCACGATATCCTGCTGCGCGGCACGCGCCGAGACGGCTTCGAACATATCCTGCGCGCTCGTGACCGGCACGGTCTCCACGAACCGCAGCGGGGCCAGGGCCACCGGCCCGCTGACCAGCGTGACCTGCGCGCCGCGGCGGGCCGCCACCTGCGCGATCGCATAGCCCATCTTTCCGGAGGAATGGTTGGTCAGATAACGGACCGGATCCAGCGCCTCCTGCGTGGGGCCGGCCGTGACCAGCACGCGCACGCCCGCCATATCCTTCTCATACGCCAGTTCCTGCAGGCACCAGTCGAACAGGACCTCGGGCTCGGGCATGCGGCCGTCTCCGATGTCCCCGTTCGCGAGCATGCCGGTATCCGGCGGGATGATCCCGTAGCCGTAGCCTTCGAGCTTTTTCAGGTTGTCCTGAACGATCGGATTATGGAACATATTCGTATTCATGGCCGGCGCGATCAGCTTGCGGCACGGGCAGGCCATGACCGTGGTGGTCAGCATGTCGTCCGCGATCCCGTTCGCGATCTTGCCGATCACGTTGGCCGAGGCTGGCGCGACCAGCACGAGGTCCGCCTGCTTGGCGAGCGCCACATGCTCGACCGAGAACTCGAAATTCCGGTCGAACGTATCGATCAGGCATTTTTCCCCGGTCAGGGTCTCGAACGTGATCGGGTGGATGAAATTGGCCGCGTTCTTCGTCATCAGCACGTGGACGCGGTACCCGGCCTTCTTCAGCATGCGGGCCAGCCCGGCGATCTTATACGCCGCGATGGAGCCCGTCACGCCCAGCAGAACGGTCTTTTGCTCTTTCATGGGGTCCCTCCTTGCAAAGTTTCCCGGTGCGTTGTACAATAGACAAAGCGCCGGCCGGCCCCGCGGGCCGCGGCCGGAAGCGCTGACGAAAGCACACGACTAAAGGAGCTGGCGGACATGATCCTGGCGATCGATATCGGAAACAGCAACATCGTGCTCGGCTGCATCGAGGACGGCAGACCGCTCTTCGTGGAACGTCTCTCGACGGACCGCAATAAAACGGAGCTCGAATACGCCCTGCAGCTGCGCAGCATCCTGCAGCTGAACGGGATCTCCCCGCAGGAGATCTCGGGCGGGATTCTGTCCTCCGTGGTGCCCCCGCTCTCCCAGGTGGTCCGCGGCTGCGTGGAACGCATCCTCGGACGGCGCATCCTGACCGTCGGACCCGGCCTGAAGACCGGCCTGAACATCAAGATCGACAACCCCGGCACGCTCGGCTCCGACCAGGTGGTGGACGCGGTGGCGGCCATCGCGGAGTATCCGACGCCCCTGATCGTGATCGATATGGGCACCGCGACCACGATGTCCTGCATCGACGCGTCCGGCACGTATCTGGGCGGCGCCATCATCCCCGGCCTGCGGGTCGCGGTCGATTCGCTGACCACCCAGACCTCGCAGCTGCCGCGCATCTCGTTCGAGGCTCCCGAGCACGTGATCGGGAAGAATACGATCGACTGCATGAAGAGCGGCGCCATCATGGGCAATGCCGCCCTGCTGGACGGCATGATCGACCGCATGACCGATGAGCTCGGCGCGGTCCCGACCGTAGTCGCGACCGGCGGCCTGGTGCCCTGCGTGGTCCCGCACTGCCGGCATCAGATCATCATGGATGACAACCTGCTGCTCAAAGGCCTGTGGATCCTCTACGCCAAGAATACCAAGCGGTAACAGATGCTGTGCCGGCCCCGCCAGCGGGGCCGGCTCTTTTTTTGTTTACTTCAGGAAGCCGTTGATGATCTGCTCTTCCGCTTCCTGTTCTGTCAGGCCAAGCGTCATCAGCTTGATGATCTGGTCTCCGGCGATCTTGCCGATGGCGGCTTCATGGACCAGGGCGGCGTCCACGTTGTTCGCCTCCAGTCCCGGCACGGCCAGGATCCGGCCGTTGTCCATGATGATCGAGTCGCACTCGGTATGGCCCGAGCAGGCCGCGTTCCCGACCAGGACCGCGTCGAACTTCTGATGCGAATCGTCCCGCGCGACGGATCGGGAGACCACATCGGCCGTGGCGCCGTCCCCGTTCATGTGGACCACGTATTTGCTGATGGCCCGCTGCTGTCCGTGCGTCATCAGGCGCTCCCGCACCACCAGCCGCGCGCCCGCGGCCAGCTCCGCCGTGGTCGTGCGCTCGGTATCGTCCACGCCCTTGATCTGCACCATCTCCATCTCGGCGACCGCGTTCTCTTCCAGATACACCTCAGTGCCCGGGTTCAGGATGCGCTTGCCGGTGCCGGTGCCGGAGCCGTAATGCTTCTCCACGTATTTGACTTTGGCGCCCTTGCCCACGTAAAAGCGGTGGATGCCGTCGTGTTCGGAATCCTTGGGCCCGCAGTTGTCGATGCCGCAGCCCGCGACGATGGTCACGTCCGCCCCCTCGCCGATGTAGAAGTCATTGTACACGACCTCCGACAGGCCGGTCTTCGTCATGACGACCGGGATGTGGACGCTCTCGTTTTTGGTGCCGGGCTTGATCCGCACCTCCAGGCCGTCTCCGGCCGGGCGCGGGATGATGTCGATATTCGCGGTGGACTGCCGGCCGGCCGACGCACCGTTCGAACGGATATTGAAGGCTCCTTCGGGGACCGAATGCAGGTCCGCGACTTCCCGGAGCAGTCTCTTTTGGATCTCATCGAGCTGGACCTTGATCATTTCGCGCCTCCTTTCACCGTCTCCGTCATGCGGCAACCGGGCACGGCCGAAGACGTGCCCAACAGGCTCGGCATGACCTCTTCCTTGGTGCCGCGCGCGGCCAGCCGGCCGTCCCGCACCACCACGATCTCGTCCGCGATGTTCAGGATCCGCTCCTGATGCGAGATGATCAGGATCGAGCTGTCCCGAATGTCGCGGCGCATGCCCTCGAAGACCTCGATCAGGTTCTGGAAGCTCCAGAGATCGATGCCGGCCTCGGGCTCGTCGAACACGGCCAGCGACGGCTTCTTCGCGAGGACCGTCGCGATCTCGATTCGCTTGAGCTCGCCGCCGGACAGGCTCGCGTTGACCTCGCGGTTGATGTAATCGCGCGCGCACAGGCCCACCGCGGCCAGATACTCGCAGGCGTCCGCCATCGAGATCTTCTGGCCGGTAGCCAGGCGGATCAGGTCAAAGACCTGGATCCCTTTGAAGCGGACCGGCTGCTGGAACGCGAAGCCGATCCCCATTTTGGCGCGGTCCGTGATGGACCGTTCCGTGATATCCTCCCCGTTCAGGAAGATCTGACCCTCCGTGGGCTTTTCGATGCCGGCGATCAGGCGGGCCAGCGTGGACTTGCCTCCGCCGTTGGGTCCAGTGATGACGACCAGCTTGTTATCCGGGATGACGAGCGAGAAATCACGGATGATCTCCTTGTCCGTCCCCTCCGAATCCACCTGGAATGATACGTTTCTGAGTTCGAGCATACGGCTTTTCCCTTCTGTGCCGGCGCGCGTATCGTGGTGCGCCGGGCCAATATATTATTATACCGTAAAATGCGGTTTCTGGCTACTGCTTTCTGTCCGCGTCCGCTGCCCTTACAGCTTCAGGTCTCCCTCTTTGATCCAGCCGGCCCGGCGCAGCAGTTCTCCGAAGACCCAGGACAGCACGGCTGGCAGGACGATGCACACGAGCACGAGCCCGATCCAGTCCATTCCGGTCACGGCCGCCTTGGCGCCCGACGCCACGTCGCTGATCCAGCCGGTATAGACGCCGATGGGTCCCACCATGCCGCAGGTCCCCATGCCGGAGGCCACGGCAGCTCCGTTGTTCTGCATCTTAAAGACACAGGTCGCGACGGGCCCGGTGATCAGGCTCGCAAGCGTCGGCGGGATCCAGACGCGCGGGTTCTTGATGATGTTCGGCATCTGCAGCATGCTGGTGCCGAGGCCCTGCGAGACCAGTCCGCCCACGCCGTTCTCTTTATAGCTCATGACCGCAAAGCCGACCATCTGGGCGCAGCATCCCGCCACGGCCGCACCGCCCGCCAGACCCGTCAGGCCCAGCGCCGCGCAGATGGCCGCGGACGAGATCGGAAGCGTCAGCGCGATGCCCACGAGGGCGGATACGAGCATGCCCATCATGAAGGGCTGGAGCTCCGTCGCGCGCATGATCAGTGTGCCGAAGGAGCTGGCCGCCTTGCCGATCCCGGGCGCGATCAGCACGGACAGGACCGTGCCCACGAGGACCGTGACGGCCGGCGTGACCAGGATGTCCACCTTGGTCTCCTTGGAGACCAGTTTGCCGCATTCGCTCGCGACGATCGCGATCACATAGACCGCGAGCGGCCCTCCGGCGCCGCCCAACCCGTTGGCCGCCGCGCCGACGGCCAGCAGCGAGAACAGCACCAGCGACGGCGCGTTCAGCGCGTAGCCGATGGCCACGGCCATGGCCGGTCCGGCCACACCCTTCGCGAAGCCCCCGGCCTGCGAGAGCAGTTCGATCCCGAACTGCGCTCCGATCGTATCCAGGATGGTACCGATCAGCAGGCTCGCGAACAGGCCCTGCGCCATCGCGCTCATCGCGTGGATCAGGTACCGGTCCACCGAGATCTCGATATCTTTCTTCTTCAGAAGGTCTCTGACCATAAGGCGATCTTCCTTATTAGTGACGAAAAATGTGTAACAGTTCTTTTATAACACACTGTTCGGGAGATGACAAGTTGAACCGTGTTTTCGCGGGCCTGCCCGGCGCGAAGCCCGATCCGTCATGAAGGAAACGACGATATAAAAAAACCGCGCATATGCGCGGTTATACCGGGTCGGACGTGCCAGGAGGGATTCGAACCCGCGACCTACGGCTTAGAAGGCCGTTGCTCTATCCGGCTGAGCTACTGGCACATATAAAGATGAGAAAGCCCTGAACAGAAAAGA
>CACXFD010000002.1 GCA_902766845.1 uncultured Lachnospiraceae bacterium
ACTTATCGTCCCCGTAGATCACGGTACGGATCCCGGCCTGAATCAGCGCCTTCGCACACTCGTTGCACGGAAACAGCGTCACGTACAGCTTGCTTCCGTCCAGCGAGCCGCCGCGGTAGTTCAGGATCGCGTTGAGTTCGCTGTGCACCACATAGGCGTACTTTTTATCGTACTCGGAGCCGCCTTCGCGGGCCCACGGGAACTCGTCGTCGGAGCAGCCGATCGGCAGGCCGTTATAGCCCATCGACAGGATCTTGTTGTTCTCCGACACGATGCAGGCGCCCACCTGCGTGCTCGGATCCTTCGAGCGCATGGCCGACAGGGCCGCCACGCCCATGAAATATTCGTCCCATGTGATCGGGTCTTTTCTCTTGTCCGACATCACTTTCTCCTGTTGGGTGCGGCCGCGGGAAGCGCCGCTCCCCGGCCGGTCAGCTCACGCGGCGCGGCCGGGAGTCCCCTCTCCGGCCGGACCGCTCCTCCTTTTTACGCGTCGATGTCCTCGATCATGCCGATGCGGCGGATATGGCGCTCGCCTTCGGAGAACGGGGTGTTCAGGAACGTATCCACGATCAGCAGCGCAAGGCCCGGGCCCACCACGCGGGCGCCCATGGCCAGGATGTTCGCGTCGTTGTGCTCACGCGTGGCCTTGGCGGAGAACACGTCGCCGCAGAGCGCCGCGCGCACGCCGGGCACCTTGTTCGCGGCCATCGAGATGCCGATGCCGGTGCCGCAGATGATGATGCCGCGTTCGCATTCCCCGCTCGCGACGGCCTTCCCGACCGCGTGTCCGTAGGTCGGATAATCGCAGGATTCGGCGCTGTAGCAGCCGTAATCCTTGTATTCCAGGCCCTTCTCTTCAAGATACTTGATGACTTCCTGCTTGAGTTCGTAACCGCCGTGGTCACTTCCGAGTGCGATCATGTCTCTGGTGCTCCTTTTTCTGATACTTGTTTATAGGTCCACGATCCGGTAGCCGGCCGCCTTTTTCAGCCGGTTCATGATCGCGTCCGCGAGCGGGCCGTCCTCGAACGTCTCGCCGTAGATCACATCCACCTGCAGCCTGTCAAAGCTCCGCAGCGCGCGGAACAGGTGACGGGCCACGATCCGGTCGTCCGCGCGGGGACCGGGCGCGACGACCTGCAGCGGCTTTGCCGCGGCCGCCTCCGCTTCTGTCAGCGAGGCCGCTTCCGGTTCCCTGACGGTTTCCGTCCGCACGTTCCCGTCCGGCTGCGCGGCCGCTTCCGGCCCCAGCGCTTCGAACGCCTCCTTATCTTCCCCGGCGCAGAGCACGCCGACGCGCTTTCCCTGTGCGAGCGCCTCCCGGACGAGGCCGGAGATCGTTTCCCGGACGGCCTGCGGTTCCCCGCGGTACAGCGTCAGCTCCGCCTGCGGCGCGTAGTGCCGGTACTTCATGCCCGGCGCCTTCGGGCGCAGGTCCGCGCTCGGCTTCGAGAGGATGGCCGGATCGAACGACGCTTCGCCGCAGACGTCCTCGACCATCTCCCGCGTGATGTAGCCGGGCCGCAGGATCACCGGCGACGGGCCGGTCACGTCGATGATCGTGGACTCGAGGCCGATCTTCACCTCGCCCCCGTCCAGGATCATCTCGATCCGTCCGTCCAAGTCCCGCGCCACATGCTCCGCCAGCGTGGGACTGGGCCGGCCCGACGCATTGGCGCTGGGCGCCGCGACCGGTACGCCGGCCGCACGGATCAGTGCCCGCGCGATCTCGTCCGACGGCAGCCGCACGGCCACCGTGGACAGGCCCCCGGTGGTGGCCTCGGGCACGATCCGGCTCTTTTCGAGGACCAGCGTCATGGGTCCTGGCCAGAAGGCTTCCATCAGCCGGTGCGCCATGTCCGGCACATGCGTGACCAGCGGCTCGATCTCCTCGGGCTCCTGGATATGCACGATCAGCGGGTTGTCCGACGGACGGCCCTTGGCCGCGTAGATCTTGCGCGAGGCTTCCGGGTCCAGGGCATTCCCGCCGAGGCCGTAGACGGTCTCGGTCGGAAAGGCCACCAGGCCTCCCTCCCGCAGGATCTGCCCGGCCCGCGCGAGCGCGTCCGATGCTTCCGGGCCGGTCAGGCTCGACCGGCCGATGGTTACGATCTCTGTCTTCAAAGCTCTTCCTTGCTCTCTGTATCCTGTGCCGGTACGGCCGGCTCTGCTGTCACATCATCCGCCGCTTCCGGCAGCTCCTCTTCCGCGGATCTGTCCGCCACGGCCGGCTCTTCCTTCTCTTCCGAAGAGACCGCCGCGGCCGTGCCCGGCTGCGGTACTTCCCCGTACGCCATCGCGTAAAACAGTTCCTGCGAATTGACCGGCTCCGTGCCCTCGGGCGCGGTGCGGTCCGCATAGGTGCCGTCTGCCTGTTCTTCCTTGCCCTTGACCGTGTCCGCAAAGACCGTGTCGAAGAGATGCCGCACGCGCGCGGCGATGAATTCATCGTACAGCGGCGCGGCCAGCTCCACGCGGCGCACCGTATTGCGGGTCATGTAGTCCGCGGATGAGATGTAGGTCTTCTCCCGCGCGCCTGTGCCGAAACGGTAGATCCTCGAATGCTCGAGGAACCGGCCGACCACGCTGACCACGCGCATGTTCTCGGTCTCGCCGGGCACGCCGGGCTTGACGCAGCAGATGCCGCGCACGATCAGCTCGACCCGCACGCCGGCCTTCGAGGCCTCGATCATCTTGTCGATCAGGACCTTGTCCGTCAGCGAATTGATCTTGGCGCCGATATAGGCGTCCTCGCCGGCCTGCGCCCGCTCGATCTCCTGATCCATCATGGCCAGGATCGGCGCCTGCAGGCAGTGCGGCGCGACCAGCAGATGCTCGGTATGCTCCACGGTCTCGCCTGAAAGCAGGGCGCGGAACACGTCCGCGGCCTCCTCGCCGATGCCCGGATGCGCGGTCATCAGGCACAGATCCGTGTACTGGCGGCTGGTCTTCTCATTGTAATTCCCGGTGCCGATCTGCGTGATCCGGTGCGCGCCGTCCTCGTCCTTGAGCGTGATCAGGCACAGCTTCGAATGCACTTTATACTGCTCCAGGCCGTAGATCACGCGGACGCCCGCGTCCTCCAGCCGGTGAGACATCTCGATGTTGTTCGCCTCGTCAAAGCGGGCGCGCAGCTCGATCATGACCTCGACGGTCTTGCCGTTCTCCGCGGCCTCCACAAGGGCGTCCACGACCGTAGACGGGTCCGAGAGCCGGTACAGCGTGATGCGGATCGAGGCGACGCGGTCATCCTCGGCGGCCTCCGTCAGCAGCCGCACGAAGCTCTTCATGCTCTCGAACGGATAGGACAGCAGCCGGTCGCGCTCGAGGATCTGGTCGATCATGGGCCGGCGCGGGTCGATATCGGCCGCCTGGCGCGGGCTGCGGCGCGGATAGAACAGGTCCGCGCGGCCGGCGAGCGCCTGCTGCAGCTGCGATACGAACCGCAGGTCCAGCGGCGTGCGCACCTGCAGGATCTGGTTCTCGTCGAGCGCGAGCTTTTTCGCCAGCAGGCTCCGGATCTTGTCCGTCATCTCACGCGTCATCTCGAGCCGGACCGGGCTCAGCCGGTTGCGGCGCTTGATCAGCTGTTCCATCACATCGCGGTAATCGAGGTCCTCGTCATAGACCTCCAGGCCGTCGATATCGGCGTTGCGCGTCAGGCGGATCAGCGAACGTTCCCGGACCTCCTCCCCGCCGAAGATCCGGGGCAGGAAGTGCAGGATCATCTCCTCGGAAAGGATGTAATTGCCGGGCCGGGTCGGGATCTCGATCAGGCGCTTGAACACGCGGTTCGCGCACGGGACAATGCCCATCCGCTTCTTGCCGTTCTTGCCGGCCAGCAACGCGATCGCGTAGATCTCCTGGTTGTTCAGGAACGGGAACGGCTGGCGCGCCGACATCGTCATCGGGGACAAGAACGGCGCGATATGCGCGTCGAAATACCGCTCGAGCAGCGCATTCTCCTTCTGTGACAGCCGCGAAAAGCTGATCAGGCGCAGGCCCTGCGGCTCGAGCTCTCCCATCAGCTGCTCATAGACGGCCGTCTTCTTTTTCTCAAGCTCGCGCGTGCGCTTGACGATCGCGCGGACCTGTTCGCGCGCGGTCATGCCGGTCTTGTTCTCCCGGATCTTTTCCTTCGCGCTCATCTGCGTCATGAACGTGCCCACGCGGACGCGGAAGAATTCATCCAGGTTCGACTGGTAGATCGATACGAACGACAGCCGCTCCGCGAGCGGGACCTGCGGATTGCCGGCCTCGTTCAGCACCCGTTCGTTGAAGTCCAGCCAAGACAGTTCGCGGTTGGTATAGAGACGGCGCCGGCGCTTGCGGCGCTTTTTCTTGGATTCTTTTTCAGGCTCGGCGGCCGGCTCGGCTTCGATATCTTCCTCCGCGGCCGGCCCGGCTTTGATATCTTCCTCCGCGGCCGGGTCCGTTTCCGGAACGGCTTCCGGTCCGAAGACTTCTTCCTCGAGCTGCTCAACGGTCTCGAGCGAGGACGGCGAGACCGGCTCTTCGTCCTCATCCAAATCATCCGCGTCGCCCGGTCCTGCGGCAGTGTCCGGGGCAGCGGCAGCGTCCGGACCATCCGGTCCTTCCGCCGCAGCCGCGTCCGCGCGGTCCGCGGCATCTTCCGCCGCGGCGTCTGCCGTCTCTTCTTCGGTATCCGGCTCAAAGATCTCCTCGTTGATATCCTCGTCAATATCTTCGAGCAGTTCCTCCGCGAATTCCTCGCGCAGCTCTTCCGCAGCCTCCCCGATCATATGCGTGACATGGTTCCCGGCTTCCTCTTCCGGCGCAGGCGTTTCTTCCTGCGGCTCCGCAGCCGGCGTGCTCTCCGTTTCCGCCTCCGGCGCAGGCGTTTCTTCCTGCGGATCCGCAGCCGGCGTACTCTCCGTTTCCGCCTCCGGCGCAGGCGTTTCTTCCTGCGGCTCCGCAGCCTGCGCGCTTTCCGTTTCCGCCTCCGGCGCAGGCTCCACCGACCGGATCAGCTCCTGCAGCTGCGGCGCGGTCTGCGGGACCGGCTCCGGCGCGCTCTTCTTTCCAAACAGTTTTTTCAGCCATCCAAACATGGTCCGGCTCCTTACGTCAGAATGCCCCTGCTGCCCCATCGCACGGCCGCGCTGCGCGCGGCCGGGTACTTCTTCTGCGGAGGGGCGGCAGAGGCCGCCTGCGTTCTTATTTTTTACAGCTGCGGCACCTCGTAGAGCGGGTGCGCGTCGGTCAGTTCCTTGACGATCGCGCGGGCCGGTTCGCTGACTTCAAACGGCGTATCGACGGCCAGCGAGATGGCCTCGGCCACGCGGTCCATATCCGCTTCGGTAAAGCCGCGGGTCGTGACGGCCGGCGTGCCCAGCCGGACACCGCTCGTGACCGTGGGCTTCTCGGGATCGCTCGGGATCGCGTTCTTGTTCGTGGTGATGTTCGCGGCGTGGAGCGCGTTCTCCGCGTCCTTGCCGGTCACGTGCTTGGACCGCAGGTCCAGCAGCATCAGGTGGTTGTCCGTCCCGCCGCTGACCAGGTCGAAACCGCGTTCCTGCAGGCCCTTCGCGAGCGCCCGCGCGTTCAGCACGATCTGGTGCTGGTACGTCTTGAACTCGGGCTGCAGCGCCTCCTTGAAGCAGATGGCCTTGGCCGCGATGATATGCTCGAGCGGGCCGCCCTGCGTCCCCGGGAAGATCGCCTTGTTGAAATGGTACTTCTTCGCGACCTCCTCGCTCGAGAGGATCAGGCCGCCGCGCGGTCCGCGCAGCGTCTTGTGCGTGGTCGTCGTGGTCACATGGGCGTACGGGATCGGGCTCATATGCTCGCCTGCGGCCACCAGGCCCGCGATGTGGGCCATGTCCACCATCAGGACGGCCCCGACCTCGTCCGCGATCTCGCGGAAGCGCTTGAAATCGATCGCGCGGGCATAGGCGCTGGCGCCGGCCAGGATCAGCTTCGGACGGCATTCCTTCGCGATGCGCGCGACCTCGTCGTAATCGATAAAGCCTTCGTCATTGATGCCGTACGGCACCACGTTGTAATACCGGCCCGAGTAATTGACCGGGCTGCCGTGCGGCAGGTGGCCGCCGCAGGACAGGTCCATGCCCATCATCGTATCGCCGGGATCCAGGATCGCGTACTGCACGGCCGCGTTGGCCTGCGCGCCCGAGTGCGGCTGGACGTTTGCGTAGGTGCAGCCGAACAGCTCCTTCGCGCGCTCGATGGCCAGCGTCTCGACGACGTCCACGTTCTCGCATCCGCCGTAATACCGGTGTCCCGGATAGCCCTCCGCGTATTTGTTCGTCAGCGGGCTTCCCATGGCGGCCATCACGGCCCTGCTGACAAAGTTTTCCGAAGCGATGAGTTCGATGTGACTA
>CACXFD010000003.1 GCA_902766845.1 uncultured Lachnospiraceae bacterium
CAGCATGATCCACAAGTTCAAGAAGGGTCAGGCTCTCGACGCCGTTTTCAATGAGATCACCTGGTATGTGATCCTCATCGGCGCGGTGCTGATGATCCTGAAGGTCACCCCGATCCTGTTCTATGCGGGCGCGGCCCTGCTGCTTGCCGGCAGCGTCTACGGCGCGATCCAGGCCACCAAGAGCCCTGTGGGCATCGTGGCCAAGACCGTCACGGGCCTTATCGGCGGCATTTACAACAACGTCTCCGGCTATTTCAGCGATATCCTGTCCTACTCCCGCCTGATGGCCCTGATGCTGGCCGGCGCGGTCATCGCGCAGGTGTTCAACACGCTCGGCGGCATCACCGGGAATGTGATCGCGTTCTTTATCATCTCCATGATCGGGAATACGCTGAATTTCGCTCTGAACCTGCTGGGCTGCTTCGTCCACGACATGCGCCTGCAGTGTCTGGAGTATTTCGGACGGTTCTACGAGGACGGCGGCAAGCCCTTCCGTCCTTTGGATATGAAGCTCCAATACGTAGATATACTCAAAGAGTAAGGAGGAACCCATCGTGAGCTTTTTGGAATCTTTTGGAGGCCTGGCGCTGGCGCTGCTGGGCTCGGGTCTGGCCGTAGGTCTGTCCTGCGTCGGTTCTGCCAAGGGCACCGGCATCGCCGGTGAGGCAGGCAGCGGCCTTCTGGCGGAGCAGCCGGAAAAATCCGGTAAAGTCATGGTCCTGCAGCTGCTGCCCGGTACCCAGGGTCTGTACGGCCTGGTCGTCTGGTTCTTCTGCCTGATCCGCATCGGCATGCTGAACGGCACCCCGGACCTGACGGTCCAGCAGGGCCTGCAGTACTTCGTGGCCTGCATGCCCATGGCGCTCGGTGGCCTGCTGTCTGCCATCGCGCAGGGACGCGTCGCGGCCGGTTCCATCGGCATCCTCGCGAAAAAGCCCAACGACTGGTCCAAGGGCCTGATCCTCTGCGGTATCGTCGAGTTCTACGCCATCCTGTCCCTGCTGGCCTCCATGCTGATGCTGCTGTGGCTGTAAGACGAGGCGGACCGTATGAACGGCATTGAAAAGATCACGGCGCGGATCCGCGCCGATGCCGCCGACGAAGCCTCCCGCATGCAGGAAGACGCCGTCCGCCGCTGCAGCGGCGTGATCGAGGAGGGGCGCCGTCAGGCTGAGCAGCAGACCGCCGCGCGTCTCGCGCAGGGCGAAAAGGAAGCGCAGGAGCAGAAGAACCGGCTCCTCAAGGCCGCGGACATGAACGCGCGCAAGCAGATCCTGCAGGCAAAGCAGGACCTGGTCGCGGAAGCCTTCGACCGCGCCGAGGACCGGCTGCGCACGCTCTCCGGAGCGGAGCGCACCGACCTTCTCTCCCGCCTGGCCGCGCGCGCCGCGGTATCCGGCAAAGAAGCCGTGGTGCTGGACGAGGAAGATCTGCCCGCGGGGCAGGCCGTCGTGGACGGGGCCAACGCGCTCCTGTCGCAGGCCGGCCGCACGGCGCAGCTGACGCTCTCTCCCGAGCCCGGCCGCTTCTCGGGCGGCCTGATGCTGCGGGAAGGACAGATCTTCGTGAACGGCACCATCGAAGCGCTGCTCCGGCAGGCCAAAGAGGAACTGTCCGCGTCCGTAGCGGCCGGTCTGTTCTCCGACCCCGCCTGACGGGGCCGCGGCAGGAGGCATACTGTGGCAAAGGTAAAACAGACGGATTATCTCTATCTATCCACGTTCCTGCGGGCACGGGAGAATTCCCTGCTGAGCCGGGAAAAGCTGGACCGGATGGCCGGCGCTTCCACCGAAGCGGAAGCGGCGCGCCTTTTGACCGAGTGCGGCTACCCGGACCTGGCGGGCGCGTCCGACGAGGCCTTTGAGGAGGCTTTTTCGGCCCGCCGCGAGGAAGCCTTCGAGGAAGTGGAAAAGCACGGTCCGGAACCGGCCCTTGCGGAAGGGTTCCGGCTGCGCTACGACTATCATAACGCGAAGGTCTTCATCAAGTCCCGCGACATCGCCCGGACGGAGCAGCTGACCTACGGCTGCGGCCGCGTGCCGGCCGCCGTGCTCGAGGACGCGCTGCGCGAAGACAAGTGGACAGACGTCCCGCAGGCACTGGCCCGGGCCATGCAGGAGGCGCGCGAGAGCCTCGCGCGTACGTCCAATCCGCAGCTGGCGGACACGGTCCTGGACAAGGCCTACTACGCGGAGCTGCTGAGTCTGACCGAAACGCTTTCGGACAGCTTCTTCACGGACTACGTGCGTCTGCAGATCGACGCGGCCAACCTGCGCAGCGCGGTGCGCTGCCGGCGCGGGCGCATGGACGAGGGCGTCCTGCTCTCCTCCCTGATCGAGGGCGGCACGGTCCCGCCGCAGCAGATCGCGGCCGCGGCCTATACCGAAGGCGTCGCCTCGGCGTTTGCCTCCTCCCCTCTTTCGGAGGCGGCGGACCTCGGACAGGCCGCCGCGAACGGACAGCCCCTGGCCCCGTTCGAGAAGGCATGCGAGAACGCGCTGACGAAGAAGCTCTCGGATGCCAAGCGGGTCCCGTTCGGCCCGGCCGTCGCGGTCGGCTATCTGGCCGCCGTGGAGGCGGAAAGCACCGCGGTCCGCATGGTCCTGTCCGGCAAGCGCGCCGGCCTGACCGCGGACCAGCTCAGAGAAAGGCTGCGTGACTGTTATGTATAAGATCGCGGTGATGGGAGACCCGGATACCGTTATCGGCTTCAAGGCGCTGGGCCTGGACGTCTTCCCCGTGCGGGAAGAGGCGGAGGGCCGGTCCCTGCTGCGTCAGCTCACCCGGGCGGACCAGACGGACGAATACGCCATCATCTATATCGAGGAGGAGCTCGCGCAGGCCCTGCAGGCGGACATCGACAAATTCAAGGACGTCCCGCGCCCCGCGATCATCCTGATCCCCGGAAAGCACGGTTCCATCGGAATCGGCCAGTCGGCGCTCGTCGCCGCGGTCGAACGCGCGGTGGGCACCAACATCCTCTGATCCGCGGCGCGGCCGCGGCCGATCGCATCTTCGGCCGGGCAGGCCCGCGTTTCGGATCCCGCCGGCCCGCGGCGTCGTCCGGGGACCGGAGAGCCGGCCTCCCGGGCCGGCACGAAACCACTGACAAGGAAGGAAGAATTATGAGCGGAACGATCACCAAGGTCTCCGGACCTCTGGTCGTCGCCACCGGGCTCTCCGACGCCAACGTCTCGGACGTGGTGCGCATCGGAAAGCAGCGGCTGATCGGCGAGATCCTGCAGATGAAGAATGACAGCGCCTCGATCCAGGTCTACGAAGAGACGTCCGGCCTCGGCCCGGGCGCGTCCGTGGACACGACCGGCATCCCGCTGTCCGTGGAACTGGGTCCGGGACTTCTGACGAACATCTACGACGGCATCCAGCGCCCTCTGACGGCCATCCGTGATGTCTGCGGCGCCACGATCGCCCGCGGCGTCGAAGTGGCCTCGCTGGACCGTGAAAAGGTCTGGGAGTTCACGGCCGTCGCGCAGCCCGGCGATCACGTGGTCCCCGGCGACGTGCTGGGCACGGTCCCCGAGACCAGCGCGGTCCTGCACCGGATCATGGTCCCGGTCGGCGTCTACGGCACGGTCAAGGAGATCGCGAGCGGTTCCTATACCGTGGAACAGACCGTCGCCGTGATCGAGGACGAGCACGGCACGCTCCAGCAGGTCAACATGATCCAGCGCTGGCCGGTCCGTATCGCCCGCCCCTATAAGCATAAGTATACGCCGTCCCGGCCCATGAACTCGGGGCAGCGCATCATCGATACCCTCTTCCCGATCGCCAAGGGCGGCACCGCGGCCGTTCCGGGCCCGTTCGGCTCCGGCAAGACCGTCGTGCAGCACCAGCTCGCGAA
>CACXFD010000004.1 GCA_902766845.1 uncultured Lachnospiraceae bacterium
CACGGTCGCGGTGGAGGTGTGGATGCGTCCGCCGCTCTCGGTGACGGGCACGCGCTGGACGCGGTGCACGCCGCTTTCATACTTCAGGCGGGAATAGGCGCCCTGTCCCGAGATCATGAACACCGCTTCCTTGAAGCCGCCGATGCCGCTCTCGCTCAGGCTCACCATCTCCGTTTTCCATCCGCACCGTTCGGCATAACGCATGTACATGCGGTACAGGTCGGACGCGAACAGGGCCGCTTCCTCTCCGCCGGCGCCGGCACGGATCTCCACGAAAACATTTTTTTCATCATTCGGGTCTTTGGGCAGGAGAAGGATCTTCAGGCGATGCTCCCCCTCCCGGATGCGCTCCCGCACCGCGGACAGTTCCTCCCGGGCAAGCAGACGCATCTCCTCGTCCTTTTCGGACGCGAGCACATCCAGCGCCGCCTGCTCTTCTTCACGGTCCCTGCCGTACGCACGGTACGCCTCCACGAGCGGCCACAGTTCCGCCTGCTCCTTCATCCGTTCCCGCAATCGCCCGCTGTCCTGCAGGACTGACGGATCGGAGATCTCCCGTACAAGTTCATCGTAGCGGCGGACCACATCTTCACATCGTTCAAACATGATCTCCTCTCCTTTCCGCGCAGATCACACGGTCCCTGCCCGTCAGATCCCGGACCGTGCGGACATTCTCCAGTCCGGCTGCACGGCACAGCGCGGACACGTCCGCAGCCTGCGCGGCTCCGATCTCAAGATAGATGCGACCGCCGGGCAGCAGATGCTCCGGCGCCTTCTCCAGGATCCTGCGATAGAACGCCAGTCCGTCCGCGCCGCCTTTCAGCGCCATGGCCGGCTCGTAGAGCCTGACCTCCGGCTGCAGCGTCTCATATTCCGGGTCCGTGATATAAGGCGGATTGGACGTGATCAGATCATACCGGCGTCCCGGGACGGCCTCCCACAGGTCGCCGGACAGCCAGTTTATGTCAGCCCCGCATGCCGCGCCGTTCCGGCGCGCTACCGCCAGCGCCGCTTCGGACAGGTCCGATGCGTCCATGCTGATCTTTCCGCATACGGACAGCGCGATCGCGATGCATCCGCTGCCGGTGCACAGGTCCAGTCCGCGCAGGCGGCCCGGTACCGGCGTGCCGGACGCCGTCCCGGCTCCCTGACGGTCACACATATCCCGAAGCACCGTCTCGACCAGCACTTCGGTGTCCTGACGCGGGATGAGCACATCCGGCGTCACGATCAGGTCCAGTCCGTAAAAAGCCTGCTTTCCGAGGATGTACTGCAGAGGCTCCCTCGCTTCGCGGCGTGCGAGCATGCTTTCCAGTGTCCGCACCGTTTCGGGATCCGCCTCTTCTTCCCGATGCGCCAGAAACGACGCACGGTCCATGCCGGACGCTTCCGACAGCAGCAGCCAGGCGTCCCAGGAAGCTTCTTCGATTCCAGCTTCCGCGAGGCGCCGCACAGCCTGTTCCAGGAGTTTCCGGCCGGTCATGCTTCGAACGGGCAGCCGCACGCTGCCGCAGAGGATCCGGCCGCCCCTGTGCGGTCCGCACGGTCCGCATCGCCGGCAGCACCCGAGGTCTCCGCCCCGTCTGCGGGTCCCCTGCCGTCTCCTTCCGATTCGTTTCCGGCCGGCACGGTCTCCGGGCACGTACGCATGTATTCCGCATAGCTGTCCGGGAAATTCTCCTTCAGATATGCCTTCCAGTCAAAGACGGCCTCCACGGCCGTGATCGCGACCTCGATCATGTCGCGTTCCGGTTCGCGCGTCGTGATCCGCTGCATCCACAGGCCGGGCCTGCTCAGCAGATTGACGATCGGATGATCGCTCCGTCCCGCCAGCCTCAGGAACTCATAGGATATCCCCGCAATGACCGGCACCAGGACCACACGGGACAGCAGCCTCATCCACAGGCTGTCAAACCGCAGGAACATAAAGAAGATCACGCTGATCAGCATGATCAGGATCATGAAGCTGGTCCCGCATCGTTTGTGGAAGCGCGAACTGGCGGCCACATTATCCACCGTGAGCGGATGTCCGTGCTCGATGCAGTTGATGCTCTTGTGCTCCGCTCCATGGTACATGTATACGCGGCGGATGTCTTTCATCATGGAGATCCCGCCGACGTATCCGAGGAACAGCAGGATCCGGATCACGCCTTCGAGCAGTCCGAGCAGGAACGACGAAGTGATGAACCGGGACAAAAGCTGCGTGATCAGTACCGGAAGCAGCATGAACAGCGCCACGACAAGAACGATGGAAAACGCCACGGTCAGCACCACCGTCATGGCGTCCAGCGGCTTCTCGCCGGCCGGCTCCCCGGTCTCGCCCTCTTCCTCGTAAAACGAAGCCGAATAGTTCAGCGTCCCGATGCCGAGCACCAGAGAATCGATAAAAGCGACGACTCCGCGGATAAACGGCACGTTCAGCGCGGGATGACGCTGCAGCAGGCCGCCAGCCGTCTCTTTCTTGCATACGATCTCCTGATCCGGACGCCGCACGGCCACCGCATAGGAATCCTGATTTTTCATCATGATCCCCTCCAGGACGGCCTGGCCTCCGATACCGGAATACTTCATCGGTCCGATACTCCTTTATTCGTGAAAAAAGGCCGAGGTACTTGCCTCGGCCCGTTTTTGTTTCTTATTCGCTCTTTAAGCCATACTTCCGGTTGAACTGTTCCACACGGCCGCGGGCCTGCGTGGCCTTCTGCTGACCCGTATAGAACGGATGGCACTTGGAGCAGATCTCCACGTGGATCTCTTTCTTGGTGGAGCCGGTCACGAATTCGTTACCGCAGTTGCAGGTCACCTTCGCCTGATAATAGGCGGGATGGATTCCGTCTTTCATGTCTGATACCTCTCTATTGCCGATATTTGATGGTTCCAACCATCGCAAGCCGATTAACTATAGCACAGCCGGCCGCAAAATGCAAGCATTTCCTTCAACGGATCCTTACAGATGCATCTTGCGGACGAAACCGAGGAATTCCGCATTGGTACGCGTCCGGGAGAACAGGTCCAGGATCTTTTCCGCGGCCTCCTCCGGCTTCAGCGACGTCATGACCCGGCGCAGACGGTCCACGCCGTCCTTCTCCTCGGGCGTGAGCAGCAGATCGTCCCGCCGCGTGCTGGAACGGAAAATGTCGATGGCCGGAAAGATCCTCTTCTCCGACAGTTTGCGGTCCAGGACCAGTTCCATATTGCCGGTGCCCTTGAACTCCTCGAAGATTACCTCGTCCATGCGGCTCCCGGTCTCGACGAGAGCCGTCGCCAGAATGGTAAGGCTCCCGCCCTCCCGCATGTTGCGGGCCGCGCCGAAGAAACGCTTGGGCATATACAGGGACGCCGGATCCAGACCGCCGGAGAGCGTCCGTCCGCTGGGCGTCACGGTCAGGTTGTAGGCTCGTGCCAGGCGCGTGATGCTGTCGAGCAGGATCACCACGTCTTTATGATGCTCCACCAGACGCTTGGCGCGCTCCAGGACCATCTCGGTCACGCGCTTGTGGTGTTCGGGCAATTCATCGAACGTGGAATAGATGACTTCGACGTTCGATCCCTCGATGGACTCGCGGATATCCGTCACTTCCTCGGGGCGTTCATCGATCAGCAGGATGATCAGATGCATGTCCTTGTGATTGCGGGTGATCGCACGGGCCACCTGCTTCAGGATGGTCGTCTTGCCGGCTTTCGGAGGGGATACGATCATGCCGCGCTGTCCCTTTCCGATGGGCGCCAGCAGATCCATGACGCGCATCGACACCTCACCGCCCACGGTCTCGAGGTGGATCCGGTCGTTCGGGAAGATCGGCGTCAGGTCTTCGAAATTCGGACGGCGCTGAGCGACGATCGGGGGCTGTCCGTTGATCTTGTCCACATACAGCAGGGCCGCGAACTTTTCCGTGCCGTTCTTGACACGCTGCGGGCCGCAAACCACATCGCCGGTCTTCAGATTGAATTTACGGATCTGGGAAGGCGAAACGTAGATGTCGTTTTCGCCGGGGAGATAATTCTCACAGCGGATGAACCCGAAACCGTCCGGCATGACTTCCAGGATCCCGCTGGCTGTGATGTTTGAATTCAAAGCCTTCAGCTCATCCGGAAGCTGCGGTTTGACCGGTTCTTCACCGAGCGACAGGATCCGGTCGATCAGATCCGCCTTGCGGATTCCGGTCACCGACTTGATTCCGCGTGCTTTCGCGATCTCCCGCAGCTCTGTGAGCGGAAGACTTTCCAGTTTTTCTCTCATGATGAACTCCTATTCTGAAAAAGCAAAGATCGCGGCCGGCATGTCCGGTCCCGAATGATCGATCTTTAGATTACATAAGATCAGGCAGAAAAGGGTTGCTGACGATATGGTCATTAAACCACAAAAATGATATTTGTGCAAGTGGATAATGAACAAACAAAACCTTACGATTCTATTTCGAAGCGGCATGGGCCGCCGGGGCGGCGCTGCCGCCCCGGAAACGGTATGTTTTATTTCTGGTTCAGATACTTTTTCACATAGGCGCCGGTATACGAAGCCGGATCGGCCGCGACCTCCTCCGGCGTTCCGCAGGCCACCAGGGTCCCGCCCTTGTCTCCGCCTTCCGGTCCCAGATCGATCAGGTAATCCGCCGTCTTGATCACGTCCAGATTGTGCTCGATCACGACGACCGTATTCCCGCCTTCTTTCAGGCGCTGCAGGATCTCCACCAGTTTGTGGACATCCGCAAAGTGCAGGCCGGTCGTGGGCTCATCCAGTACATAGATGGTCCGTCCGGTGCTCTTCCGGCTCAGTTCCGCGGCCAGTTTGATCCGCTGGGCTTCACCGCCCGAGAGCGTGGTCGAAGGCTGTCCGAGCTTCACGTACGACAGGCCCACGTCATACAGCGTCTGGATCTTGCGCTGGATGGTCGGGACGTTCTCGAAGAAATGCAGGGCTTCTTCCACGGTCATGTCCAGCACGTCATAGATGCTCTTCCCTTTGTATTTGACCTCGAGCGTCTCCCGGTTATACCGTCTTCCATGGCAGACTTCACAGGGCACATACACATCCGGGAGGAAATGCATCTCGATCTTCAGGATGCCGTCCCCGCTGCAGGCCTCACAGCGTCCTCCGCGTACGTTGAAGCTGAAGCGGCCTTTTTTATACCCGCGTTCCTTGGCGTCCGATGTGGCGGCGAACAGATCACGAATCATGTCGAATACGCCGGTATAAGTGGCCGGATTGGAGCGCGGCGTGCGCCCGATCGGCGACTGGTCGATCGCAATGATCTTGTCCAGCTGCTCCGCGCCCTCGATCCGCGTACAGCGGCCGGCCACGGTGCGGGCCCGGTTCAGCTGACGGGCCAGCGTCTTATACAGGATCTCATTGACCAGCGAGCTCTTTCCGGATCCCGACACTCCGGTCACACACGTAAAGACGCCGAGCGGGAATCGAACGGTCAGGTCTTTCAGGTTGTTCTCCCGCGCGCCGACCACGGTCAGCCACCCCTGCGGCTTTTTTCGCTGTTTCGGGACCTCGATCCGGCGCCGGCCGCTCAAATAATCCCCGGTGATGGACTCAGGACAGTTCATGATGTCCTCGGCGGTGCCGATCGCGACCAAGCGTCCGCCGTGCTCGCCGGCCCCGGGCCCGATATCCACGACGGTATCCGCCGCGCGCATGGTGTCCTCATCATGCTCCACGACGATGACGGTATTCCCGAGATCGCGCAGGTGCTTGAGCGTTCCGAGCAGTTTGTCGTTATCCCGCTGGTGCAGGCCGATACTGGGTTCATCCAGGATATAGGCCACGCCGACCAGGCCGGAACCGACCTGCGTCGCGAGGCGGATACGCTGGGATTCTCCGCCCGAGAGGGAACCGGCCGCGCGCGACAGCGTCAGATAATCGAGGCCGACGTCGATCAGAAAGCTGGCGCGGGAGCGGATCTCCTTGAAGATCTGCTCTCCGATGTGACGCTGCTGCTGCGTCAGGGGAACCTGATCGATGAAATCCCGGAAATCCCGGATCGGCATCGTCGTGATCTCATAGATGTTCCGGTCTCCGACCGTGACCGCCAGAGACGACGGCTTCAGGCGCTGGCCTTTGCAGGCCGTGCACGGCGTGATACGCATGAACGATTCATACTCCGCCTTTCCGGTCTCCGACGCGGTCTCGCGGTAACGGCGCTCCACGTTCCGGATCAGTCCTTCAAAGGTGATGTCATAGACGCCGACGCCGCGCATGCCGCGGTAGTGGACCTTGACCGGATGACTGTCTTTTCCGTACAGGAGCAGGTCCCGGACCGCGGGCGGATAATCCCGGAACGGCGTATCCAGCGAAAAATGATAATCCTTCGCGAGAGCGGTCAGGATAGCATAAGTGAAGCTGGTAGGATCCGTACAGGACTGCCAGCCGTTCACGGCGATGCAGCCCTGGCGGATGCTCAGAGACGGATCCGGGATCATCAGATCCGGATCAAATTCCATCTGGTAGCCGATGCCGGAACAGACCGGGCAGGCGCCGAACGGGTTATTGAAGGAAAAGCTGCGCGGCTCCACTTCCTCGATGCTGATTCCGCAGTCGGGACAGGCATAGCTCTCGCTGAAGGTGTAGGTTTCTCCGTCCACCACTTCCGCGATCACGAGGCCTTCCGACAGATGCAGGCCGGTCTCGAGCGAATCCGTGATGCGCTTCTGCATGCCGGGCCGGATCGAGATGCGGTCCACCACGATCTCGATCGTATGCTTGTTGTTCTTTTCCAGTTTGATCTCTTCGGAAAGGTCATACATGTGACCGTCGATCCGGACGCGGACATAGCCGCTCCGCCGCGCCTGATCCAGCAGCTTGACATGCTCTCCCTTGCGGCCGCGCACGACCGGCGCGAGCAGCATCATCCGCGTCCCCTCCGGGAAGCTCATCAGCTGGTCCACCATTTCATCGACCGTCTGGCGGCGGATCTCCCGCCCGCAGTTGGGACAGTGCGGTATGCCGACGCGTGCGTACAAAAGACGCAGATAGTCATAGATCTCCGTCACGGTCCCGACCGTGGAACGCGGGTTATGGTTGGTGGATTTCTGGTCGATGGAAATGGCCGGGGAGAGCCCCTCGATGCTCTCCACGTTGGGCTTCTCCATCTGGCCCAGGAACTGGCGCGCGTAGGACGAGAGCGATTCCATGTACCGGCGCTGCCCTTCCGCGTAGATGGTATCGAACGCGAGTGAAGACTTGCCGGAGCCGGACAGGCCCGTGAAAACCACGAGCTCGTTGCGCGGAATATCCAGCGACAGATTTTTCAGATTGTGTTCATTTGCACCGCGGATCCGGATATACTGCCGCGTGTCTTTTCCTTCTGCTGCCATACGTCTCCTTGCCATATACATTGCCGCCGTGAGGGTGCGGCCGGACTGCCGGACACGGGAGCCCCGGTCATCCCTTTCTCCTGGGCGCCTGCTCCTTTTCCATCTCCTCAAGCTGCTTTTTCAGTTCGATCATCTGGTCACGCAGCACGGCGGCCTCTTCGAAATTCAGTTCCGCCGCCGCCGTATTCATCTTCTTGCGCACCGCCGCCAGCAGCTTTTCCAGCTCGTCGCGGCTCATGGACTCCACGTCCTTCTCCAGCTTCAGACCGGCCGGCTCCGCCGCCTTCGAGATGGCGATCAGCTCACGGACGGCTTTTTGAATGGTAGTCGGCGTGATGCCGTGCGCTTCGTTATAAGCCTGCTGGATCCGCCGGCGCCGGTTGGTCTCCCCAATGGCGCGTTTCATGGAATCCGTCCATTCATCCGCATACATGATCACACGGCCGGACGCGTTGCGGGCCGCCCGCCCGATGGTCTGGACCAGTGAGGTCTCCGAGCGCAGGAATCCTTCCTTATCCGCGTCCAGGATGGCCACGAGCCCGATCTCCGGTATGTCCAGGCCCTCACGCAGCAGGTTGATGCCGACGAGCACATCGAACACATCCATCCGCATGTCGCGGATGATCTCGCTGCGTTCGAGCGTATCGATATCGGAATGCAGATACTTGACACGAACGCCGACTTCCCGCATGTAATCCGTCAGGTCTTCCGCCATGCGCTTGGTCAGCGTGGTCACGAGGACTTTCCGGTGCTCCTGCGTTTCCTTGCGGATCTCGGCGATCAGGTCGTCGATCTGGCCTTCTACCGGGCGCACGGACACTTCCGGATCCAGCAGGCCGGTCGGGCGGATCACCTGCTCCGTCCGCAGCAGCTCATGGGCCTCTTCATACGGGCCGGGCGTGGCTGAAACGAACAGCATCTGATCGATGTGGGACTCGAATTCCTCGAAATTCAGCGGACGGTTGTCCAGTGCCGACGGCAGACGGAACCCGTATTCCACGAGCGTGGTCTTGCGGGACCGGTCCCCGTGGTACATCGCACGGATCTGCGGGATGGTCATGTGCGATTCATCGATCATGATCAGCAGGTCCTGCGGGAAATAATCCATCAATGTATACGGCGGGGCGCCCGGCTCCAGGCCGGCCAGATGGCGTGAATAGTTCTCGATGCCGGAGCAGAAGCCGGTCTCGCGCATCATCTCCACGTCATAGCGTGTGCGTTCCGCGATCCGCTGCGCCTCCAGCAGCTTATCTTCTTTCTGAAAGTAGCGGATGCGCTCCTCCAGCTCTTCCTCGATGGCGTGCGTCGCGCGGTCCATCTTCTCCTTCGGGACCACATAGTGCGATGCCGGAAAGATGGCCGTATGCTCCAGCAGGCTGCGCGCCCGGCCGGTAACGACGTCCATCTCCAGGATGCGGTCCACCTCATCCCCGAAGAATTCCACGCGGATGGCATGGTCCGCTTCATAGGCCGGGAAGATGTCCACCACGTCTCCCCTCACGCGGAACGTGCCGCGCTTGAACTCCAGCTCCGCACGCGTATACTGCATGTCCACGAGTTTGCGCAGCATCTGGTCCCGGTCCACGGTCATGCCCGGCCGGAGCGAAACGACCATGTTTTTATAGTCGATCGGGCTGCCGAGGCCGTAGATGCAGGACACCGACGCCACGATGATCACGTCCCGCCGTTCCGAGAGTGCAGCCGTGGCCGAATGGCGGAGCTTGTCGATCTCGTCATTGATGGCGGAATCTTTTTCGATATACGTATCCGTCGAAGGGACGTAGGCCTCCGGCTGGTAATAGTCATAATACGACACGAAGTATTCCACGGCGTTCTCGGGAAAGAACTCCTTGAACTCCCCGTACAGCTGCGCCGCAAGCGTCTTGTTATGCGCGATGACGAGCGTGGGACGGTTGAGCTGTTCGATCACATTTGCCATGGTGAAGGTCTTGCCGGAACCGGTGACCCCCAGAAGTGTCTGAAACTGATTTCCTTCCCGAAATCCGCGGACCAACGCCTCAATGGCCTGAGGCTGATCCCCGGTCGGCTGATAGGCTGAATGAAGCCGGAAGTGATCCATGCGACGATCTCCCGAAAGGACCTGCCGCGCTGTCCCGGCCGCTTTACGAGGCCGAAACGCCGCCGGACAGGCGGTCTAAGATGACTGCGGACAGTATAGCATATCCCCGCCGCTTTGTAAAGACGATTTTCGAACATTTGTTCTTGTTCCGTGCCCGGGACGCCCCGACGCAAAAAAAACGGAGCCGCCGGTCAGCCGGCAGCTCCGTTTTTTGTACGCAGGATCCCCTGTTCCGCTCCGGTCACGATCCGGAACAGCGCTCGGTCTCACGGGTCTTATGACCTCATGCGGCGCAGCTCATCCTGCAGGCAGTCGTTCGTGATCTTGATGTAAGTGCCCTTCATGCCCGACGAGCGCGATTCGATGATGCCGGCGCTCTCGAACTTGCGCAGGGCGTTCACGATGACCGACCGTGTGATTCCGACGCGGTCCGCCACCTTGCTGGCCACGAGAATTCCCTCCCGGCCGTTCAGTTCGTCAAAGATGCTGTAGATGGCCTCCTGTTCGGAATAGGAAAGCGTGTTCATCGCGGAGCGGACGATCGCGAGCTTGCGCTCCTCTTCCTCATTCTCTTCCCGCTGCGACTGGAAGATCTCCAGTCCCACGACGGCCGCCGCGTATTCACAGAGGATGATATCGTCCAGATCATAGTCCTTTTCCAGCCGGAAGATCAGCACGGTGCCGAGCCGTTCTCCGGCAATAAAGACCGGGCTGACCATGGCCCGGACGCGCTGGATCTGTTCCGGCGGAAAGCCGAGCGTGATCAGGTTCACGTTTTCCTGTGTGGACAGGATGCTGAGCAGGCGCTCATTCAGGGCATCCCCGACAAAGGTGTTGGGCGGGATGTCCAGCGCCTCCGGAATGTGTTCATCCTGCGCGCCTTTTCCGATCCCGAGCACCTTGCCCTTACGGCTGATCACGAGCACATGCGAAGAAAGCGTGCCGCTCAGGACCAGGCACAGATCATTGAAGACGATCTTCTGTGAATTGGAATTCTGGAGCAGCCGATTGATCTTCCGTGTTTTATCCAGCAATTCGATGCCCATATAACACCCTTCCTTCCGTAGGACCTGTCTTGTTATATCGTATCACATGATCGGTACAAAAGCAAGAGTTATCTGTCAATTTGAGATGTCAGGCGTTATATTGCGTCGTTTTTACGGTAAGTCCGCTTTCTTCACGGAATATCCGCAATCTTCGGAAGAACAGATGTATTTATCCCCGGATTCGACCAGATAGCTGCCGCAGCGCGGACAGTTTTTGCCGGCCGGCTTCTGCCAGGACATGAAGTCGCAGGACGGATAGCCTTCACAGCCGTAATACCGGCGGCCCTTCATGGTCTTTTTGATCAGGATCTCCTTGCCGCACTGCGGGCAGGCTACGCCGGTCTTCTCATAATACGGCTTGGTGTTCCGGCACTCCGGGAAGCCCGGGCAGGCCAGAAACTTTCCGTGGGGCCCGTATTTATATACCATCCGGCGGCCGCACAGTTCGCAGATCTCGTCGGATTCCTCATCATGGATCTCGACCTCGGCGATCATCCGGTCCGCGGTCTCGAGCTCTTTTTTCAGTTCGGGATAAAACTCGCGGATCACGCTCTTCCAGGCGATCCGTCCGTCTTCGACTTCATCGAGCCGGCTCTCCATGTTCGCGGTGAAGTCACGGTCCACCACGTTCGGGAAGGCCCGGGTCATCACATCGTCCACGGCTTCGCCGAGTTCCGTGATATACAGGCTCTTGCCCTCTTTCAGGATATAATGGCGCGTCTGAAGCGTGGAGATGGTCGGCGCGTACGTGCTCGGACGGCCGATCCCGGACTGCTCCATCTCATGTACCAGCGTCGCTTCCGTAAAATGCGCCGGCGGCTGGGTAAAGTGCTGCTTTTTCTCCAGTTCCAGGCACTCGAGCGCCGCGCCCTCCGTCAGACCGGCCGACGGAATGGCCTTCTCCTCTTCCTCCTCCTGGTAGACCGACAGGAAGCCCTCGAAACGGACGCTGCTTCCCGATGCCGTAAACGCGTGGCCGGCCGATTCCGCACGCAGGGACAGCGTATCGTAGACCGCCTCCGCCATGCGGCTCGCGACGAACCGCTTCCAGATCAGCTGATACAGACGGAACAGGTCGCGCGACAGCGATTCCTTGACCTTGACCGGCGACAGCGCGACATTGGTGGGCCGGATGGCTTCATGCGCGTCCTGGATCCGGCTCCGGTTCCCGGTCTCGGTGATCTCCCTGCCTTCATACCGGTCCCCGTACTGGGCACGGATATAGGCGCGGACCGCCTCGTCGGCTTCCGCGGACACACGGGTCGAATCCGTACGCAGATACGAGATCAGCGCGATGGTGCCCTGCCCCTTGATCTCCACGCCTTCATACAGTTCCTGCGCCAGGCGCATGGTCTTGCTGGTCGAAAAGCCCAGCGAACGCGAGGCTTCCTGCTGGAGCGTACTCGTGGTGAACGGCAGCGGCGCCTTCTTGACGCGCTCGCTGCGGCGGACCTGCGCCAGCATGAACGGGGCGTCCGCCACGTCCTGATAGATCTTCTCGCAGACCGATTCCTCGCGGATCTCCTGCTTCTTGTCCTTTTCCCCGACGTAATGGAACAGGATCTCCCGCTTCTGGCCCTGCGCCCGCAGTCTGGCCGTCAGCGTCCAGTATTCTTCCGGCGTGAACGCGTTGATCTGGGCCTCCCGCTCCGCGATCATATGGAGCGAGGCCGACTGCACGCGTCCGGCAGACAGTCCGCGCTTGATCTTGGCCCAGAGGAGCGGGCTGATCGAATAACCCACGACGCGGTCCAGCACGCGGCGCGCCTGCTGCGCGTCCACGAGATCCATATCGATGGCGCGCGGGGCCTTGAAGGCCGCGCGAACCGCGCTCTTCGTGATCTCCTGGAAGCTGATGCGGCTGGTCCGGTCCTCCGGAAGCTTCAGCGCTTCCATCAGATGCCAGCTGATCGCCTCTCCTTCGCGGTCCGGGTCGGTCGCGAGATAGATCCGGTCCGCTTTTTTGACCTGACGGCGAAGCGCCGCGAGCGTATCGCCCTTGCCGCGGATCGTGATGTATTTGGGTTCAAAATCATGCGCCACGTCCACGCCCATGCTGCTCTTCGGAAGATCGCGCACGTGTCCTCCGCTGGCCAGCACCTCGTAATTGGCGCCCAGAAACTTTTTGATGGTCTTGACTTTTGCCGGGGACTCAACGATCACCAGATTTTTTGCCATGCCATGTCACCGCCTGTGCATAGTATCCTCCGTCCGTGCGCCGCACCAGTCCCTTGATCTCGAGCTGCAGCAGGATCGCCGCCGTTTCGGCGGGTCCGAACGCACTTCCCGAACGCAGGTCGTCCTCCTGCATCGGGCCGGAATCCATCATATGATACAACAGTTTTTCTTCTCTGGCAAGACCGGCCTCCGGATTTTTCGCCGCGGCGGGCAAGGCCTCCCGTCTGTTTTTCCCGCGAAGCATGGTATCCGGGCCCGGTCCCGGGCCTCTGACCGGTTCCCGGATCCGGGTGTTTTGCGGCTCTCGCTCCGGCACGTCTGCCTGTTTTCGTCCCGTCCCATCTGCCGGCTTTCGTGCCGTCACACGGATCGGCTCCGGTCTCGTCGCGCCTGCCGGCTTCGGTTTCGGTCTCTTCGTGCCTGCCGGCTCCGGCTCCGTCTTCGCGAACGGCAGTTCCCGCTGTACGTAAAACCGTTCGGATATCTCCTCCAGATCCGTCACGATCTCCGCACCGTCCCGGATCAGCAGGTGACAGCCGGTCGAGAGCGGGTCGCCGAGCCGTCCCGGCACGGCCAGCACGTCCCGCCCCAGTTCCAGCGCGAATTCGACGGTCTGGAACGACCCGCTCTTTTTCCGTGCCTCCACGACCATGACGCCGTCCGACAGCCCGGCGATGATCCGGTTCCTCATCGGGAAATGAATCGGGAGCGGCTTTTCGAACAGTCCCAGCTCCGAGATCAGCCCTCCCTGCACCGGCAGCTGCGCGTACAGATCCTCGTGTTCTTTCGGATAGCAGACTTCGATCCCGCAGCCGAAGACCGCAAAGCTCCCGGCCGATCCCGGAAAGATCTCCATCGCCTCGAGCGCGCCGCGGTGGCTCTCCCCGTCGATCCCGAACGCCATCCCGCTGATGACCTGAACGCCGCGGCGGGACAGGATCCGGCCGGCTTCCCGCGCGATGCGCCGCCCGTATTCGGTCGCCTGCCGTGCGCCGACCACGGCCAGTGCGGGCGCGTCGGCCCCGGGCAGTTTCCCTTTATACAGCAGGCCGAACGGCGGATCCGGCAGATCTTTCAGCCGTTCCGGATACGCAGGGTCCGACAGCCAGCAGAAACGGACCCCGCGGTCCGGCAGGCTCTCCCATTCCCTCCGCCAGGCGCTGTCGCTTCGCCGTCTGTCTTCCCACAGAGTGGCCTCATGCTCGGTGGCCCCGAGCAAGACCAGGTCCTTCCGCGACAGCCTCATCAGGACAGCTGTGTCCGGTACCTGATGCCATATCCGGACCAGCTTGCGGGGCGGGATCCCGCAGAACGCGAATCCGTATAACACCTCCCGGTCTTCCATCATTTCAGCCCTCCTTTCCCCACAGCCGTTCGACCGCACGCCGAAAGCTTACGGCCTCCGACAGGTGCGCGAGGCGGATCGTTTCCTCGTCCTGCAGATCCGCAATGGTCCGCGCCAGTTTCAGCACCCGCGTATAAGCTCTGGCGGAAAAGCCGAGGGACTGGAACACCTGCTCCAGATAGCTCTCTTCTTTCTTTCCGAGCCTGCACACTTCACGCACCGTCCCGGCGTCCATCTGCGCATTGCAGTCGATCCCGAAAGCCGCCAGGCGGACGCGCTGGCGCTGTCTGGCCCCGATCACCCGCGCCCGGATCCTTTCCGACGGCTCGGACGCCGTCTGCTCCCGGAGCTGCCGGTAGCGGACCGGCGGCACTTCCACGACCAGGTCGATCCGGTCCAGCAGAGGCCGGCTGATCCGGCCCAGATACCGGCGCACCTGTGTCTCGGTGCACCGGCAGCGGTTCCGGTCCGGGTAGTAGCCGCACGGGCACGGGTTCATGGCCGCGACCAGCATGAAATCCGCCGGAAATTCAAAACTTCCGCCTACACGCGACACGGTCAGCTTCCGGTCTTCGAGCGGCTGGCGAAGCGTTTCCAGCACACGCGGATCGAATTCCGGGAGTTCGTCCAGAAACAGGACCGCCCTGTGAGCCAGCGTCACTTCTCCGGCGCGCGCCATCGCTCCGCCTCCGGCCATGGCTGACCGCGTGATCGTATGATGCGGCGCCCTAAACGGACGGGTCCGGATCAGCCCCTTCCCGTTCTGAAGGCCGCGTGAGGAATAGATCTTCGTGACTTCGATCTGCTCCTCCCGCGTCAGCGGAGGAAGGATGCCGGGCATCCGGCTCGCGAGCATCGTCTTCCCGGCCCCCGGCGGACCGATCATCAGCAGGTTGTGCCCGCCCGCCGCGGCGATCTCGGCCGCGCGCTTCCCGCTCTCCATCCCGGCGATCTCGGAAAAATCCCCGGCTCGCTCCTCCGTATCTTCGGGGACCGGTCTCGGATCACGCCCCGCGTCCTGTCCCTGCAGCACGGCCAGCGTATGGAGCAGGCTCTCCACCCCGACGATCTTTACATCCTCAAACACCCGTGCTTCCGCCACGTTATCGACCGGTACGAAACACGTTCGGATCCCGGCCGCGCGCGCGGCGCAAATGATCGGCAGCACGCCGCTGACGCCGCGCACGTCACCGCCCAGCCCCAGCTCCCCGATGAACAGGCAGCCCTCCTTAGCCGCGGACGGAAACATCTCGAGCGCGCACAGGATCGAGATCGCGATCGGAAGGTCGAATCCGGTCCCGCTCTTCGGCAGATCCGCCGGCGCCAGCGACAGCGAGATCCGCCGCGGAGGCAGGTGGACGCCGGAATTCTTGAAGGCGGACCGGACCCGCTCGCGGCTCTCCCGAATCTCTGACGAGAGCCGTCCTCCCATCTCAAATGCCGGCAGACCGGTCGAAATATCCGCTTCCACGCGGACGAGACGGCCGTCCACGCCCCACAGCGTGCCGCCGTAAACATATTGGACCATAGTATCCTTTCCGCGGCACAGGGCCGCCGTCAAAACAAGCTTAAATCGAAAAAAAGCGTGATTGCATGAAGGGTCGGGAGCCGGGCATCCGAACGTGAGAGCGAAAAGGGACGAACCCTCGGACAGACCGATCCCGGGAACGTCGGAGAGCCGGGCAGATAAACAAATGGACAGATGAACAGACGGACAGATCGGCAGGCAGGCGGACCGCCGGAAGAACCGGCTGTCAGATAAACAGTCCGTCAACGAAACGGCAGCCGACTATCGGAATGATCAGATAAGTAGATGGTCAGATAAACAGAGGGTCAGATGAAAAGATCGTCAGATAAAAAAGAGGGTCATATGAATAAAAAGGATCAGATGAATAAGACGGTCAAATGAATAAGACGGTCAGATAAACGGATGATGCATTGAATGGAACAGTGAAAGAAATGACAGATAGAGGGAAAGGCCGGCAAACAGGCAACTGCATCGCAGGTCGAAAGAATGGATAAGCCGGCTGGCAGGCCAGGCTGCGTACCGGCCGTCAGGCCGGCCCGCACGAACGTGCAGGCCGGTCCAACGATTTGAAAGCCTCAAGCGTTCTGCCGTTACGCTTCCGTTTTCGGAAGGTTCTCTTCAAAAAAGTCCAGCAGATCCTGATATACGATCTCCCGCTCCGGCTCGTTCAGGATCTCATGGCGCATGTTCTCATAGAGGCGCATCCGTGTTTTGGGCGCGCGGGCCTGCAGGCTGTGGAACGCGGCCACGGTCCCCTTGCCGAAGTCACCGACCGGATCATCCGCGCCGGAGACGACGAAGATCGGCAGGTCCTTCGGGATCTTCTCCATATCCTTCTCATAGGACAGCGAGCGGATCACTTTAAACATATCCCGGTACGCACCGCAGGAGAAATGGAAATGGCAGAACGGGTCCCGGTTATACTTCGTGACCGACTCCTTATTCTTGGAGAGCCAGGCGTTCTTTCCTTCCGCCTCAAAACGCTTATTATATGCCCCGTTCGAATTCTTCGCGAGAAAGGCGCTGTTATACCGGGGCCCCTTGGTCTTGCTGATCACGCCGGCCATGGCGCAGGCCGCGTTGATCAGGGGCTTGGGCATCTGGGCGGTCCCCATGATGACAGCGCCGGCAAAGCGGTCTCCGTGCCGGGTCAGTTCTCTCCGGGAGAAGAACGAACCCATGCTGTGTCCGAGCAGGAATACCGGCACACCGGCAAACTCTTTCCGGATCCATTCAGTCACCGCTTCGATACAGCGCTGCACGAGCTCATCTCCGTCCTTTTCCGCAAAGAAGCCCAGCTGCTTCCCATCCGCGGTCTCGCCGTGGCCGGGATGGTCATGGCCCACGACCGCATAGCCGCGCTCACAGAGCCACTCCGCGAATTCCGCATAGCGCCCGATGTATTCCTGCATGCCATGCACGATCTGCAGGACCGCCTTCGGCTGTCCCTCCGGACGGCACACCATCACATGAAGCTGTTCTCCCTCGGCAGGCAGCCTGAAATCACTGCGTTTCATCGATCGTCCTCCCTGCATTTGAATCTTTTATCCGATCCGTGCCCCGCACGGTCAAAACCCGTTTTGTCAAAGCGTGAAGACGTCCTCCAGCCGCTCCGCAGTGTTTCCGCAGCTGATCACGATCACGCTGTCCCCGGCCTGCAGATGGTCCCGCCCCTTCGGGACGATGCACTCATCCGCGCGGATGATGCTGCCGACCAGGAAACCCGGACGGATCCGCAGCCGGCCGAGCGGAATGCCGATCAGCGGGCAGCCGTCTTTCACGGAGAATTCGAGTGCTTCCCCGCGGCCCTGCGCGAGCCGGTACATGGCCGTCAGTTCTCCGCCGCGCCCGGTCAGCATGGCGCGCACATATTCGATCACGCGGTCCGCCACGATCTCGTGCGGCATGATGATGCGTTCGATTCCCATCTCCAGCGCCATGCCGCGGTATCCGCTCCGGTTCAGCTTCGCGATGATCCGCGAGACGCCCATGCGTCCTGCGTGCATACAGATCAGAAGGTTCTGCTCATCCCGCCCCGTCAGCGCCGCCACGGCCCCCATGACCGAGATGTGCTGTTCGAGCAGCGTGCGGTCATTGGTCCCGTCCCCGCGGATGATCTCGCACTCGGGCAGGAGCTCTCCGAGCTCCCGGACGCGCTCTTCCTCCGTTTCGATGATGGTGGCCCGGATCTGCATGCCTTCCAGCGCTTTTCCGAGATAATAGGCGATCTCACCGCCGCCGATGATCATGCACCGGTCCACGCGTCCCGTATATTTCCCGATCGACGAGAAGAATGCCGAGATGTCTCCGGGCATGCCGAGCACATAGACGAGGTCTCCCTCTTCCATGACGAAATCACCGTTCGGGATCATCGTCTCCTGTCCGCGTACGACGAACCCGAACAGCACCGGCAGCGCGATGGCCTGCATAACGTCCCGGATCGGGCTCGCGAGAAGGACACGGTCATTCTCCGTGACCCGGAAGGCGACCAGTTCCACAGTCCCGGACGGAAACGTCTCCGCGTAGATGGCAGCCGGAAGCCGGAGCAGACGGGCGATCTCCATGGCCGCCTCCCGTTCCGGATTCACGAGCATGCGCAGGCCCAGATGGCGGGCCACCAGCGAACCTTCCTTGCGGTGATTGGGTTCTCGCACGCGCGCGATGGTGTGCCGGATCCCGTATTCTCCGGCCAGCTGGGCGGTCCGGATATTCACGGAATCCTCCGTCATCACGGACACGAGGACGGCCGCCTCCCGCGCGCCGGCCTTCTCCAGCGTCTCGGGAAGGGACGCGTCTCCGCAGACG
>CACXFD010000005.1 GCA_902766845.1 uncultured Lachnospiraceae bacterium
ACCGAGCCGTCATCGCCGGTGACCGTCTGGTCCGGGCGCGCGTTGGCGCCGGTGCGGATCACGTGCTCCTCCCCGTTCTCATCCACTTGATACAGTTCATAGCGGAACTGGAAGCGCTGCAGTTCGCGGCCCTCCAGGATCTTCTGCGCCTCGAGGTTGATCTTTCCCTTGGCCTGATAGTCGTTGACGAACAGGGACGAGGCGGTCTCGTTGGGACGGATCTCGTTCCCGGGCGTCTCGGAGGTGACCAGCGTAAAGCCGTCCTTGTCCGCCTCCGTCACAGTGCAGATCACATACTCGTCCACATCCTTCACATGGATGCGCTGGCCGCCGCGGATCCGGACCGTATCCTTGCCGGCCTCGGAAGAGACCGTGCCTTCGGACGCCACGGTGCCGTCCTCGTTCAGGACCTCATACGCGTATTCGGTGAAGACCGGTTCCGCTTCGCCGTTCTCGCCCTTCTTCGTGAACAGGAACGTGAACTCGAATTCTTCCTGCGCCGACACCTCGGTGGTGCCGCGGACTTCCTTGCGGACCATAAGGTCGCCGTACGGATGATAGGTGTTGATCAGGTCCGTGCCGTCCACCGACGGGATGTAGGACTTTCCTTTGCCGGTCAGCACCTCTTCCACGGTATAGACGATCTCCACGCCGTGGTCGCGGTATTTCTTCAGATGTTCAAAGCTGTAGGACCAGTTGCCCTTGTCGTCCGGCCGGATCTCTTTGGAGGCCTGGTACTTTCCGTCCGCCAGCAGGCGCACGGTCACGCTCTCCGGACGGTCTTCGGGCGTATCGCCGATCCAGGTCTTGGTGCCGGAGATCTGCGTCTCCTCGGGCTGGTGCCGGTTGGTGAAGGCCGTTTCGTTCTCGCCGGCCTTGACCGACTGCGTATAGCCCTCGGGCAGTTCTTCGCGGACCGAATAGCGGATCACGCTGCCGTTCTCGTCCGTATACGGAATGTGCTCGAAGGCTTCCTTCCAGCCGTTTTCTTCCGTCAGTTCGATGGTCTTGCCCGTGTCTTTGCCGTTCGCGTACAGGCGCACGGTCAGGGACGCCGGACGCAGGCCGTCGCGGTCGCTGTCATCGTCCCAGGTCTTGGTCACCTGATAATCGTTGGAGGTCAGGCCGACCTTCGTATAATCCTTGCGGACAAAACTCTCGCCCTGCTCCTCGCCGGTCTTGGCGTCCACGGTGGTGCCGTGGAGGAAGGCGTTATTATAAGCGTTGGCGCTGTCGCCCCAGGCGCCCTGCTGCGCCAGCAGCGCGGCGGCCGCCTCGCCCGACGGAGCCGTCATGTGGATCAGGATCACGACCGAATCGAGCGGTTCCAGCGTAAAGTCGCTGCCGTCCGCGGCCTTCGAGCAGTCCACGGCGACGGCCGTCACGTCCGCGAGGCTGCCGGTATATTCCGAAGCCTTGGTCCAGACCGACGTCTGGGCCAGGTCGGTGTTGACGGCGTTCGCCTTGGCCGGGTCCGTCTCGTCCGACAGGGCCAGCCCCGGGACCGTGCTGTAATACACGACCGGCGCGCATCCCTTGGCCGCCAGCTGGCTCACGTCCACGCTGCGCAGCGCGCCGTGCCACGACGGAGCGTCGATATCCACGTCGTCATTTCCGTCTCCCGCGATAAAGTTCTCGAGGGAGTCGAAGATGATCATATCCTTGGCCTTGGTCTCCGAATCCGGCATCATGCGCAGGCGGTAGGTGTAGACGCCGCCTTCGCGGACCAGACGCTCGTTGTCTTCCTTGCGGCCGTAATACAGGCCGTCGCTCCAGAGACCGTCGCTGTTCACCATGACGTCCTTGGACAGGGACAGCTTGGCCTCGGAGATCACGTCCACCTTGGTGTAGGTGCCGGCGTAGACCGTGTTCGGGTCATCCCGGTCCGGATCCAGATCCGTCATCAGATCCTTTTCCTTATCGGACGAGAAGGCGCGCGGCGTCGAGATGTTGCCGGTCCCGCGGGGATCGTCGGGCTCACCGCAGTATTTGTCCACGGTGCCGATGAAGTCGTTCGAGCTCTCGAACGAGATCACGTTGTGGATGTAGTCGCCGTAGTCGGTCAGGTCATCGAGTCCGTACAGCGCGTCGAACGAGATGCGCGGGACGTCCTCGTAGTAATACATGTCTCCCTGGCGGTACCGCTCCGGCACCGGCGTCAGGGCCACTTCCACCTCGAGGAGCGTCCGTCCGGACTGCTTGTAGTTCTCGTAGGTGTTGACGGCCAGGACCTGGTCGCCTTCGCGGACCTCGATCGATTCCTTGATCGGCGTGACGCCCTTCGGGAGCAGGTCGCGCCAGACGCCCGCGGTCTCGGCGATCAGCCGGCCGTCGGCGATGGCGGTCTCGTACGTCACCTTGTCGTTGATGACGCTTCGCTCTTCCACCTGGGCCTCGTAGTGGATCCGGATCTGACGCGTCTCGTAATCCACGTCGGAGATCGTCTGCTTCGAGGTCTTCTTCGGATAGACCGCGGTGTCCGTGGTATAGCCACGGATGCAGTCGTAGCCCGACTTGTCGATCGAGACGAGCAGGGCGTCGGTATCGTCCTGCGTCGCGGTCATGTTCGCGTAGTTATAAACGTAGGCTTCGGGCAGGTTGGAATTCGCGAAGAGCTCTTCGCCCAGCTGCCGCAGCGCCTCGGTGTTCAGAAGCTTCACCACGGGGCGGATGTCGTAATCGATGGCGGCCTGGTAGGCGAGGTTCGCCTCCACGTCCGGGCCCTCGTTCTTCATCACGACCACGGTGCGCACGTTCTCGGTGTCCGAAGGGACGGCCACGACCGGATCCGTCTGCACGGACCCGTCCGCGAGCGTGACCTTCAGCGATCCGCCGGTCCAGTCCGCTGCCGCGTACGTCTCCCAAGCGCCGCCGCGCAGGATCTCGAGCGTGATGACCGGGAAGTGGCTCTTATCGCTGTCCATCTTATACTCGAACGTGCCGTCTCCGGCCGTCAGAGCGGTCCAGGAGCCGTCGGGATTGATGTTCTTCGGGATGCCCGTGTAGACCCACGGTTCCCGGAACTCCACGGAGACGAACTCGTAGTCCTTGCCCCAGACCAGTCTGTCCGTGTCCCGGCCGATGGACAGGCCGCTGTCTTCGGTGACCAGCCGCACGGGCCGGCTGTAGTTGACGCTGCGGCGGGAGGCCACCTCGCCGTCCCGGTCGAAGGACGAGCTGTCGAACATGAAGGGCATCACGTAGCCCACGGTGTCGATGGTGTAGGACAGGCGCACGTCCTTGCCTTCGCGGATCTCGTTGAAGGCCGACGGATAGACGCCGTACCAGCCGTTGGAGACGCCGGCCGACCACAGGTGGCTGTCCGAGCGCTCGTAGCTGTATATCCGGTGGCGGGTCCGGTTGCCGCGGGCCGTGTCATCGTTTCCGTTCTTGACCACCATGAAGTGGCCGGCCGGATCCATCCACTGGGGATCCGTGTAGCTCCAGCTGACCTGCGCGTCCACGGTCTTCTGCGTGACCAGGCGCGGGTCTTCGGCGCTGACGTTGGGGTTCACGGTCTCCGCGGCGGGGTCGTCCTCGGTGACGGTCAGCGCGGCCGTGTTATGGAAGGTGTAGACCACGTCCGGCTCGAACTGGCTGGCCGGATAGGCCGTCGACACGTAATAGTAGTTCGTGATTCCGTCATTGAAGCCGTGATAGGCCGACGGGCGCACCAGTGAACCGTCCTCCTGATTGGCGTTGATGACAAAACCGTTCAGTTCCTGATCCGCCTCGGGGATCAGGTCCTTGAGGGACAGCGTATAGACCGTGTTGGCGTTCACCGCGCCCCAGATGTACCAGTCCACGCGGATGTACTCTTCTTCTCCCTCGATGCGCTGCGCTTCGGGGATGGAACTGGCCGGCACGCGCTCGGGCTTGCCGTACACGCGCTTGGAGATGTCTGTCAGCCGGGCCTCGGTATCGAACTGGGCCGTCAGCTGTTCGGAGCGCAGGGCGATCGTGTTCCCCTTATGCGTCACGACTTCGATATAGGCGTCGAACGGCTCCGATACCGCCATGTCAACGAGCTCGTGGGGCACCAGCCGGTCAAAGCCGATCTGGATATAGCCCTTGGTGGCCGCGGGCAGGCGCCGCGTATTCGTCAGGACGTAGGTATCGCCCACCATCTTCCAGTTGAAATCATTCTTCGTGGACGGATCCTCCGGGAACGGGATGATCACGTTGCCGGCGTCCTTGCCGTCCCGGCGGCGGAAGATCGACGCGGGGATCGTGATGGTCACGTCACCGGCCTCGTACGGATGCTCGCCGCTCAGGGCATAGTTGATCAGGAGGCGGACATTGAACGGGTCGTCCCCCTCCGGACGCACGTACAGCAGCGCATCGTCGTCATTTTCGACGGTATCCTCGGTGATCCAGGACACGGTCAGCGTCTCGATGGTGCTGCCGTCACCGGCACGCGGCACCTCGGGCTCTTCGGGCTCGGGCGTTTCCGCGAACAGCAGGTCCGCCGCCTCGCGGGCCTCGGCTTCCGAAAGATCCGTCATCTGCGCCGCAGCCTGTTCCGCCTCCCGGCGATCCAGGGCCGCCTGTCCGGACACGCGGACCGCACGCAGTCCCCGCTGCTCCGACAGCGTGGCCACCGGCGCCATCTCATCCTCTTCGAATCCGGGCTCCTCCGCCGCGTCCGCTCCTTCCGAAGGAGCCGCAGACGGAGCGTCCGGGGCCGCGGCAGACGGTCCCTTCTCTGAGGACGGTTCCGCGGTCTCCGCGGGCACCGTGCTCTCAGGCTCTTCCGGCTCTTCCGGCTGCGCGGAGCTCTCTCCCGAAGCGGGGGCTTCCGGCGCCTGTTCGGGCACTTCGGAA
>CACXFD010000006.1 GCA_902766845.1 uncultured Lachnospiraceae bacterium
GGGTGGCGCACGATGGCGCGGCCCATGGCGACACGCTGGCGCTGGCCGCCGGACAGGGCCTTGGGCTTGCGGTCCAAGAGCTGTTCGATGCCGAGGATCTTCGCGGCCTCGCGGACCGCGGTGTCGATCTGGTCCTTCGGGACCTTGCGGAGCTTCAGGCCGAATGCCATATTATCATACACGGTCATGTGCGGATACAGCGCGTAGTTCTGGAAGACCATCGCGATGTCGCGGTCCTTGGGCTCCACATCGTTCATGCGGACGCCGTCGATGAACAGGTCGCCGGAAGAGATCTCTTCCAGACCCGCGATCATGCGGAGCGTGGTCGATTTTCCGCAGCCCGACGGGCCGACGAAAATGATAAATTCCTTATCCTCGATATCCAGCGAGAAATCCTTGACCGCCACAAAGCCGTTCGGGTATACCTTTTCGACGTTCTGAAGCGATAAACCAGCCATAACTCTATAATCCTCCCAAGGGGGCCGGGGCCCCGTTTTCTTTATCTAAAATATACACGCTTTTGTTACAGAAAACCATATTCCAAATCGACGAAAAGACAGGCCGGCGCTTGTTAAGTTTGCACACGCGCCGGTCTTCCCCCGATACCATGAACAAAAAACGGGCGGCCACATCGAACAGCCTTTATACAAATTGACCGACCGTCTGAAAAGTCACCAAAAACCTGCTTCTTTTTCTGTAAAAACCGCTCAAATCAGCCGGTAAACGATGTAGCCGGCCCCGATCACGACCGCCGCCGCAGCCTCCCAGGTCCATACGCTCCGGGGCGCCGGATCGCGCAGCGCATCGAGTTCGCGGCGCCGCTGCCGGCTGAAGAGGACCTGCAGATGGTCCTGCCGGCCGCACCGGCGCGCGATCGCCCGCAGCACGAGGCGGGACAGCAGGATGCTGACCACCGCGGCCGCGGCCAGGAACACGGCGACGCAGACTGCCGCGATCACCGCAGCTGTTTCCGCAGTCTGCCCGGTGTAGCCGCTCTCCGCGACGATCTGCCGGATCGTCTCCATAAAGTCCATCCCGGCCGCCGCGCCCTGGCCGCTGATCGCGTCTTTGGACAGCCACATCATCACGACCGACTGTGTATTATACAGAGCGTGCACGAACCTCGACGAGAGCAAGCTCCCGGTCGCCTCCGTCAGCAGGGCGAACCAGATTCCCATGATGCAGGCATAGCCGAACTGGTTCAGGTTCTGATGCATGAGCCCGAAGAACAGGGCAGACAGCAGGATGGCCGGCCAGATCCGCTCGCGCCGCAGCTGCTGGTGGATCACGCCGCGGAAGATGAATTCTTCACATACGCCCGGCAGGAGGCCGATCAGCAGCACCGACAGCGGCAGTCCGACCGAGAAGAACTGGTCCGCGGCGTTCGCGACGACGTTCTCGGTCACGAGCATCGACAGCAGGTTCGCGAGGACCATCTGCGGCATGATCGTGAACATGAAGACGATCAGGAGCAGCAGGACCGACGGCTTCAGGACCTTGAACGGGATATACGAAAACGGATTCTCCCGGCGCACCAGGAAGATCAGGACGGCCGGCAGGATCATCAGCAGTTCCCCGGTCATCATCGCGAGCGGGGTCGGGAAACGGTACACGATCCCGGTGCGCGCCAGCACCTCTCCTCCCGCGATCTCAGCGATCAGGAGGATCAGAAAAAAACGATTGGCACGGTGGGGCGATGTTCTCACAGTCTCATTCATGATCGGCCCTCTTCTTCTGCGCGGGGCGTTTTTGCGCCGAAGCCGAATCCTTTTTGGCCGGGGCCGCGTCCCGATGACCGGCCTCCGCGGCGTCCTTTCGGACCGGGGCCGCGTCCCGATGACCGGCCGCCGCGGCGGCCTTTCGGGCCGGGGCCGCGTCTTCCGTTCTCAGGGCGATGCTCTCCGGCGTCAGCGTGATCCGGCCTTCCTTATACAGATGGCCGCAGGCGCGTTTGAACGCGGCCTTGGTCATGGCCAGGCCGCTGCGGATCCGCTCCGGATCCGACTTGTCTCCGTACGGAAGGACGCCGCCGGCTTCCTCCAGCCGTTCCAGCAGCCGGTCTTCATCGGCCTTCATCTGGGCCACGCCGGCGGCCCGCACGCTGAGCACCAGCTTTCCGTCCTTCCGGACACTGGTCACGCGCGCGCGGATCTCGGTTCCGGGCGCCAGCTGCGGCAGCATCTCGCGCTCGGGGATCAGTCCGTGGTACTTTTTATCCACGGCCACGAAGCCGCCCAGGCCTTTTTTGATCTCATACAGGATCCCGCTGACCGTATCGCCCTGCAGATAGGGGGCGTGTTCGCTCAGATGGCCGTACAGGCGCATCGTGGCGCAGAGGCGTCCGCTCCGGTCCACGTACAGGGCCACCGGGCAGACCTCGCCCTCCTGCACCTTGTGCGTCTGCTCGCGATACGGGAGCAGCAGGTCCTTTTCCAGTCCCCACTTCAAAAACGCGCCGACGTCCGTGACCGATCCGACCGGAAGCAGGCCGATCTCGCCGCGCAGCAGCGCGGGCCGCCGGACCGACGCGACCGGCCGGTCCTGGGAATCCTTATACAGGAACACCTCGACCTGTCCGCCCACGGTCAGGTCCTTCGGGATCTGCGCCTTCGGAAGCAGGACGTCGCCCTCCTCCCCGTCCCGACCCAGATACGCGCCCTGCGGACGCACGCGCAGGCAGGTCAGCGTCTGCATCTCTCCGAGCCGCAGGAACGCCGGCATCGGCTCCGCCGCGGGCCGTTCCTGGCCGCGGCCGCTGCGCAGGCTGTCCGGCCGGTCATTTCTGTGGTCCGCGGACCGGCCGTATCTGCGGTCATCCGGCCGGCCGTCTCTTCGGTCCGCCGCTTCGTATCCTCTCCGGGACTGCGGGCCCCGGTCCGTTCTCTTTCTTTCCATGTGGTCTTTCCGTCCTCTCCGGCTCTCAGCCGAACACGACCGTGGCCCAGGGCGTGCCGTCTTCGGCACGCAGCGCCACGAAGGTCTCTCCGTTCTCCCGCACGATGCACGGGACCATCACATCGCCGAGGCGGGCGGCTTTCTGGTAAGCCGCGCACAGACGGTGCGGCCGGAAGCCCGGCTCCATCTGCTCCATCGCGATCTGGATATATTTTCCGTTGTTGACATGGCCGTTGGTGTCGATCATGTCCGGGGTCACGCGCACGGCCGGCTGCGGTTGCTCCCCGGCCGGCACGCGGATCTTGCGGTCCCGGTACTCCATCGGGAACGGCTCTTCCTGACCGTACGGCAGGAAGTCCTCCGGTTCCGGACGTACGGGCCGTCCCGACGCGGTGTCCATGAAGACCCAGACCGAATTGGCGCAGACATACGCGCGTTCCATCCGCTCCGCGGCGCTCAGGGCTGAGACATCGCCCTGCGGGAACATCGCGAAATTACGCATGCCCAGGAACGACTTGAACTGCCACGGCGCGGTGCCGACCGTGACCGGCGTCAGCATCTCCGGATACTCCTTCACCTCGATCTGCCAGAAGGCCAGGAACCAGGCGCGGTCCTTCTTCTTCAAATGGGAAAAGCCCACCCCCAGATGCTCCGACTGAAATGTGGAGCAGTCCTGGAAATAATTGATCAGGGCGGGCACGGACAGGCGTCCGTCCTGGTCCGTCTCGCTGTAACGGATCCGGCTGTCGAAGGTATACATGCATCTTCCTCCTGCAAGGCCGCCTCGCCGGGGCTGCGCCGCGGCGAAAAACGGTCAAAAAAAGACCCCGTCCATCTGACGGGGTCTTACGCTGGGCTACAAGGATTCGAACCTTGAAATGACGGAGTCAGAGTCCGTTGCCTTACCGTTTGGCGATAGCCCATCAGCGACAGGAAGCATTATACAATAACCCGTTGCCAAATGCAAGCCTTTTCGAGGCTTTTTTCTTGCTTTTTTTCGGGCGTCCTGTTATACTTCGGTTCGGATCACAGGTCCGCGGCCGCCTGGCGCCGCCCGGACTCTCGGATCCCTCGCGGATATGGCGGAATTGGCAGACGCGCCGGATTTAGGTTCCGGTGGGGCGACCCGTGCAGGTTCAAGTCCTGTTATCCGCAGAAGCGGGCCTGCCGGAACTTCCGGCAGGCCCGCTTTCTTTATTCCCGATCCCTGCCGGTTCATCCGTTCTGTCCGGTTTTCA
>CACXFD010000007.1 GCA_902766845.1 uncultured Lachnospiraceae bacterium
ATCGTCATGATCTCGGCGTTGACGACCATATCCTCCGCCAGCAGGATGCGCCGGCCCGTCAGGTCCGCCTTCTCCTGCTTCGCGGTGTTCTTTTTTCGGAAGGCTTCCCGGAACTCGTCCATGACCGTGCCCGCGAACAGCGGCTTGGCCACGAACGTGTCCACACCGGCCGCGCGCGCCTCGTCGGCCACGTCGTCCCAGTTATACGAAGTCAGGATGATGATCGGGGTCTCATGGCCCACGACCTCGCGGATCCTGCGCGTGGTCTCCACGCCGTCCATCTCCGGCATCTTCCAGTCCACGAGGATCAGGTTGTAGGGCTCGCGCCGCGCGTGGCGCACCCGGACCATCTCGAGGCCCTCGGCGCCGGACCGGGCCGCGTCGCAGCTGACGCCGACCTCGCCGAGCACGATCTGCGCGTGCTCGCAGGCGACCGGATCGTCATCGATCACGAGGACGGCCATCTCATGCGGGTGCAGTTCGCCTTCCGTCTCGGACGCGTCCGCGCGCCGGTCGGAATCGCCGAGCGTGACCGTGACCGTGAACGTGGTCCCGACGCCCTTTTCGCTCTCCACCCCGATGTGGCCGTTCATCAGCTCCACGAGGTTCTTCGTGATCGGCATGCCCAGGCCCGTGCTCCCGTAGCGGTTCGTGGAGGACGAATCCTCCTGGCTGAAGGTATCGAAGATCTTCGGCAGGTATTCCGGGCTCATGCCGATGCCGGTGTCCGAGAAGACGAACCGCAGCGTCGTCTTTCCGTCGAAGTGCGCCTGCTCCTCCACCGTCATCGAGACGGTCCCCCCGGCCGGCGTGAACTTCACGGCGTTTCCGAGGATGTTGATCATGATCTGGCGCAGCTTCATGTCGTCGCCGATGTAGTAGTCCGCGACGCGCCCGAGCACCCGGCAGTCATAGGTCAGGCCCTTGTCGCGGCACTGACCCCCGATGATCGTGTTGACCTGCTCGATCGTCTTCGCGAACGAGAACTCCTCGCTGACGATCGTCATCCGGCCCGATTCGATCCGGGACATGTCGAGGATATCGTTGATGATGTTCAGCAGATGCTGGGCCGACGACCCGATCTTCTGCAGGTATTCGCGCGTCGCGGCGGGCGTCTCCGGGTCGTTCAGCGCGATGTTGTCCAGACCGATGATCGCGTTCATCGGCGTACGGATCTCATGGCTCATGTTCGAAAGGAAGGCCGTCTTCGCGCGGTTGGCTTCCTCGGCCGCGGCCAGTGCTTCTCCGAGCGCCGCGGCCTGCTCGAGGTCCTTGCGGGTCTCGCGGTCCACGTCCGAGAAGCACATGCTGACCGCGTGGACCAGGTGGTCGTCCCGGTCTTCGGGATGCCGCACGCCCGCGAACCGGATCATCTCATAGGACTCCCGGCCGCCGCGGCTGACCACGTAGCGGAACGAGATCACGCGCTGCGTCTTCAGGCCCTCGCGGATCGCGTCGGGCTGGATGAACCGAAGGAACTCCTCCCGGTACGGCTCGGTCACGTAACGGCGCGCGTATGCGGAGATGTCCTGCAGAAAATCGAAATGCTCATCCACCTGCAGGCCCGCGGTCAGCTCCGAGTGGACCTGGTAGCAGACGCCCTCGTTCGTATCCAGCACCACGTAATAGACGCCGCGGTAATCGGACGCGAGGGCCGTGATCAGACGGTCCTGCTCCGCGCGCTGGCGCTGCTCCTCGAGCAGCTTTTCCTGGAGCGCGAGCCGCTGCTCCATCTCCTGCCGGCGCGCCTCGGCCGCCTTGGCCTGCGTCATCGCGGTCACGTCCACGCACATGCCGAGCGTGCACAGGCGCCCCGACGTGTCGCGGAACTTCATCTTGGTCGTCTGGAGGTTGCGGATCACGACGCCGCCCGCGTCGGGCACGTCTTCGAAAAAGATATAGGGCCCGTCCATCGACAGGGCGATGCGGTCGTCCTCCACGAAGTGGTCCGCGGTGACCGGATCGAAGATCTCATGGTCCGTCAGGCCCACGACGCCTTCGGGCGAGTCCTTGTGCGCGTATTCCGCGAAGGACTGGTTGCAGGCCAGATAGCGGCCGGTCGCGGCGTCCTTCGAAAAGCTCATGGCCGGCATGTTCGACAGGAGCGATCCGACCGAGCCCAGCATGTCCGCCAGCTTCGCGGCGCTCTGGACCTCCTCCTGCAGGCGCCGGTTCTCCTCTTCCGCGCGCCGGGCCTCCTGCAGGGCCTTCTGCACGGCCTGGCCCTGGCGCACGTCCTCGTCCACGTCCTTGAAGCCGCAGACGATGCCGAGCTTTCCGCCCGGCATATGCACGCGCGCGAACTCGATCCGGAAATACCGCTCCGAACCGTCCTCCATCGTGCGCAGATAATTGACCGAATACTGCGGACGCTCTCTGAGCCGCTCGGTGATGCGCTCGAGCGTGAGCTCGCGCTGCAGGCGCTCCTGATCCGACGGCGCCACGGTGGTCCGGATATAATAGTCTTTTGCCCGGGAATAGCGGAGCTGTCCGAGGGCGTCGCGAATCGGGCCGGCATGCGTCGTTTCCCCGTGCGTGTCCCCGCGGTAGAGAGAAAAGGTCTCGGCCTCCACATCGTCGATGAGCCAGACCGTATGGTAGGATTCGCTGAGCGCCTCGATCACGGCCTGGCGCACGGCCAGGTCCGTCTCCATCTGCTCGCGCTTTTCGGTGATGTCCGTCAGGAAGACATAGTAGATCCCGCCGTAGGCCTCGGTCTCGGTATAGTGGCCGAAATCGTCCACCCAGCGGACCGTTCCGTCCTTGCGGACGATACGGTATTCCACATGGTCCGTATCCTCCCCGTTCTCCCCGATCTGATTATCGATGGACTGGCTGACCGACTCGCGGTCATCCGGATGGAGCATGCCGCGGAACGTGAACCCGGTCAGTTCCCTGAACTCCCCGAGGTCTTTGCATCCGAAGATGTCAAAGACGGCGCGGTTCGCGTACAGCAGCTCCCCGGGCTCCTGCGCCCGGTAAAGGAAGAACCCGCCGGGCATATGGCTCCCGATCTCTTCCACGACCGGGATCGTCTGCTCATTCAGCTGGAACTTTTTCCCGAACATACAAGGCTCCTTTATGCGTGTTCGTCCGCCCCCTCGGCTTCCTTCGCGCGGCGGGCTTCCTCGAACTTCTCCCGCATCGTCGGGTTCTTGCGGGTCAGGCGCTTGATGGACAGGTCGCCCACCTTGCGCCCCGCGATCTGCAGGTTCCGGTCCGAAGACACCAGCGCCTCGCGCGTCTTCTGCAGATGGGCGATCGTCTTGTCGATCTCATCGATGGCCGTCGAGAACTTCCGGCCGGCCAGCTCCACGTTATAGGTGAAATCCGCCTTGAAGCGGTTCATGTCTTCTTCAAAGTTCGTGATGTCGAGGTTCTGGCTGCGGACCACGGCCAGCTCCTGCTTGTACGCGAGCGCTCCCTGCGCGGCGTTCCGAAGCAGCGTGATGATCGGGATGAAGAACTGGGGCCGCACCACATACATCTTCTCATAGCGGTAGGACACGTCCACGATGCCGGCGTTATACAGCTCGCTGTCCGCCTCCAGGAGCGATACGAGGACCGCGTACTCGCAGTTCTTTTCCCGCCGGTCCTTATCCAGCTCCTTGAAGAAATCCTCGTTTTTATGCTTGCTGGCGGTCTCCGACATCTCGTTCTTCATCTCGAACATGATCGAGACCACCTCCACGCCGTCCGGCGTGACTTCCCGGAAGATGAAATCCCCCTTGCTGCCGGTGCGGGCGTCGTTGTCTTTTTCAAAATACGCGTTCGGGAACGCGGCCGCGCGGATCCGGTTGAACTCGGTCTCGCAGTGCTGCTCCAGGCTCTCGCCGATCATCTTGGTGGACTGGCGCGCCTTGAAGTCTTTATAATACGCGATCTCCTCGTCCTTGCGCTTCAGCTCCGCCGCGAACGCCTCCTGCGCGTTCTTCTCCTGCAGGGCCGCCCGGTTCTTCTCGAGTTCCACCGCGTTCTTCAGCTGCAGGATCTCCTCTTCCTTTTCCCGGGTGGCCTTCTCCACCTCCGCGGCGTGGCGGGCCTGCTCGAGCTCGCGTTCTCCGGTCAGTTTCGTGATCTCCTGCTCCTTCTGCGCCAGCTGCGCCTCCCCGCGCGCTTGCAGGTCCCGCAGCTGCGCGTCGCGTTCCGCCTGCAGTCTCTGCCGCTCCAGG
>CACXFD010000008.1 GCA_902766845.1 uncultured Lachnospiraceae bacterium
CCGCGGCATCGGCGAGGTCATGCCGAATCTGCCCTGGCGGGATCCGCGGATGCAGAACCTGCTGCACTGCGTGGAGGAGTTCGGCTTTCCGCTGCTGTTCGACGTGACGGGACGCCTGTACCGGGGCTATGGCATCTTCGACGAGCCCGGGCTGCCGCAGCTGGAATACAGCCTGGAAAAGCATCCGAATCTGACCTTCATCGGCCACGGACCGGCATTCTGGTCCCACATCGGCACCCTGCGCAGGCCTGAGGACATGAGCACCTACCCCAAATACGGCATCGATGCCGAAGGCCGCGTGCCGGAGCTGCTGCGCCGGTATCCCAACCTTTGGTTCGACACCTCGGCCGGTTCCGGCTACAATGCCTTCGCCCGGGACGAGGAATACGCCGTGAAATTCCTCAATGAGTTCCAGGATCGGGCGCTTTTCGGTACGGATGTGTGCTACGCGACGCAGAAAATAGAAAACGGTGAAATCCTGAAGCGATTCCACCGGGAGGGCAGGCTGTCCGACGAGACCTTTGAGAAGATCGCGCACAAAAACGCCGAGCGTCTGTTGAATTGGCAGTAAAAGGAGGAAGCACGATGCGCGTCTGCATCATGACCGATCTGGAAGGCGTGGCCCGCGTGATGAACGCGCCGGACTGGATCTATCCGACAAGCCGGTACTACGAGGACGGAAAGAAGCTGCTGACCGAAGAGGTCAACGCGGCGGTGGACGGCTTCTGCGCGGCGGGCGCCGAAAAGGTCGTCGTGCAGGACGGCCACGGTCACGGGGCCATCAACGGCCTGCTGCTGGACGAGCGCGCCGAGCTGCAGCGCGGCTGGGGCCTGCATCCCTACCCCTTCGGCGTCGATCAGGGCTTTGACTGCATCGCCTGGGTGGGACAGCATCCCAAGGCCGGGACCCTGTACGGGCATATCTGCCACACCGGCAACTTCGGCGTGCTGGATCTGTCCATCAACGGCATTTCGGTGGGAGAATTCGGCGAATGCGGGTTCTGCGCGCTGGAATACGGCGTGATCCCGATCTTCGGCTCCGGCTGCCTGGCCTTCACCAAGGAGGCGGAGGCCCTTTTCCCCGGCATCCAGACCGTCGCCGTCAAGCGCGGCCTGATGGAGGAAGCCGGAGACGCCTGTACGGAGGAGCAGTACGAGCACTGGAACGCCGGCGCCATCCACCTGTCCCATCCCAAGGCCTGCCGGCTCATCCGCGACGGCGCCTATGCGGCGCTGACGCGCTTCCGGGAGAAGCCGGAGAGCTTCTGCCGGGACTTCCCCGCCCCGCCCTATACGCTGGTCACGAAGCTGCGGCCCGGCAGGGACCGTCCGGAGATCCGGGTCCTGACCAAGAAGGATCCCGCCAGCGTCACGGCTCTGCTGAATCGTCCATACGAAGGATGACCGGCTGATCCGAGTGGCGGTAATCGCCGGGCGAGATGCCGTACGCCTTGCGGAACGCCTTGTTGAAGGTGGAAATGTCGGAAAACCCGCAGCCGAGGGCGATCTCCTTTACGGTGCGCTCCGTGGATTTCAGCAGCGCACAGGCATGGTGCAGACGCAGGGTATTCACATAGCGGTAGTAGGTGCAGCCCATCTGCTGCTTGAACACGGTGCAGAAGTAATTCTTGTTCATCAGCGCTTCCCGGGCGGCCTGCTCCAGGGTGATCTTGTGGGTGTAGTTGGAGTTGATGTAGTTCAGCGCCTGCATGATGCCGCGATTGGTGCGGGAGGGCCGGACATCGTCCACCGGCGCCGGGAAGTTGCGCATCAGCTCGATGAACAGCTGCGCCAGACTCAGCCGGACCGCCGGCTTCCAGCCCACCTGCCGCTCCCGCCATTCGTTCAGCGTGTTCAGGATGATCCGTTCCAGCTCCGCATGGTGCGGCTCGGACTTCCGCACCACCGTGCGGAAGCGCGGATGCGCCAGCTCTCCGTTGTACTCCGCGTCCGAAAAGACGCTGCGGACCACGGAATCCTCCGAAAACTGGATGCAGTACAGCTCGATCTCGTCATCCGGGAAGGCGTTGTGCATCTCGTAGGGATGGATGATGTAAATATCCCCCGGCGCGAACTGATAGGTTGCGTTTTCAAAGATGTTGACGCCTTCGCCGCGGGTCACGTAGTCGATCTCCCAGAAGCTGTGGTAGTGGAGATCGTATTTGCCGAAGCCCCGATACAGCGCGTCCTGCTGCGTGCGGACGACGCGGATATCGAACTCGAAATCCGGAGAAAGGGCCAGCTGCTGGTAAAAAACGCTGTCGATCTTGTTCATATTTCACCTTCGTAGGGAATATCTTCAGAAACTTGGGTGTAATCGTGTAAAACGCGGAAAAAGCACTTGCAATCGTCCGTGCTTATAGTATATAATAAATCTGTCAAAATTGCAAGCCCTGACCGGGGCAATATGACATAAGGAGTGTAGATTACCATGGGCGAAAAAGTTATGAACGGCGCCGGAATCACCGAGCTCGGCTTCCCGATGTGGCCGCAGTTCAACCCCGATTCCTACATCGATGTCGCTGAGTGCCTGAGAAGCGGCAAGGTCAACTACTGGACCGGCAACAAGGGCATGGAGTTCGAGAAGATGTTCTGCGACTGGACGGGTGCCAAAATGGCGATCTCCTGCACCAACGGTACCGCCGCTCTGCACATCGCGATCTCCTCTCTGGGCATCGGCCCCGGAGATGAAGTCATCGTTCCGTCCTACACCTTCATCGCATCTTCCTTTGCCGTCGTACAGGCCGGTGCCATCCCGGTCTTCTGCGATGTGACCGACGACCACACCATCGACCCCGCCAAGATCGAGGCTCTGATCACCCCCAAGACCAAGGGTATCGTCTGCGTCCATCTGTACGGCGTTGTCTGCGACATGGATCCGATCCTGGCCATCGCCAAGAAGCACAACCTGAAG
>CACXFD010000009.1 GCA_902766845.1 uncultured Lachnospiraceae bacterium
AACTCGCCGCCGATGATCTTGCGCTTCTGCTCCGGATCCGTCACGCCGGCCAGCTTGTCCAGGAAGCGGTCCACCGCGTCCACATAGATCAGCTGGGCGTCCATCTCATCCCGGAAGACACGGATCACCTGTTCCGGCTCTCCCTTGCGCAGCAGGCCGTGGTTCACATGCACGCAGACCAGCTGCTTGCCGACGGCCTTGATCAGCAGGGCGGCCACGACCGACGAATCCACGCCGCCCGACAGGGCCAGCAGGACCTTTTTGTCCCCGATCTGCTCCCGCAGATCCGCGATCTGTTTCTCCACATACGCCTGTGCCAGTTCCGGCGTATCGATACGATGCATGTTTTCGGGTCTTACGAGTTCAGCCACGAATCATTCTCCCTTCCTTACAGACAGTTGCTTCGGTCTTGGCGCCGCTCTCCCGCTTTCCCGGGGCGCGGCGCCGCATGATGCTTTATCATAGCAGAAATCAGTGCCAAGCGCCAGTCTTTTTTGATGTCTGGGCGATCTGCCCGCCCCGTGCGGATACGGCCAGCCTGTCTGCCGGCGGAAAAGCCGCGCGCCGGCTGAAAAAAGAACGGCCGCGCTGCGCACGGCCGTTCTACGGTTCGATGATGATTTACTTCGCGGGCGTCACGCTCGTGATGTGCGGGTTGGCGCCTTCATACCAGTACAGGAAGCCTTCCAGGTCCACCTTGTCGCCGACCTTGAGGTTCTCCACGGCCTTGTAGACGTCCGTGTCCTGGCCGGTCAGGTAGAACTCCACGCAGCAGTCCAGCGTCTTGCCGTCCTTGGAGACCTTGAAGTACAGGTCATCCGACTTTTCGGTCGGGTTCTTGTACGCGAAGGCCGCGCCGGTCTCGTCATACGCTTCCACGGTCATGCCCTTGAAGGACACGAACTGGTTCTGCTTCTTGACCAGGTCTTCCGTGCCCAGCAGCGCAGTCACGTCCTGCGCGGGCGCCACATAATTCCCGTCCTCGAGCTCAATGTTCGCGTCCACGACCTCCGCCTCGCCGGACCACACGGACTTGTAGCCGGTGACTTTTATCTTCTGGCCGGGGACCAGCTTGTCATACAGCTCCTTGGTGCAGGGGATGTTATACAGGAAATACGCGCCGTCCTTATCCTGGGTGTACAGGGTGGCCTTGTCATCCCACCAGGACTGCTTCGCCTGCACGTACGTCTCGATGACGACGGCGGGCTGGTTGTCTTCCTTGACCTCGAGCGCGGCGTACTCATCATACGTCATCACGCCCTCTCCCTTGGTGTCCGCCTCGGTCTCCGCCGGCTTCTTCTGGCAGCCGAACAGGGACAGGACCATCAGGACGGACAGAGCGATCGCAATGATCTTCTTCATGTCTTCTCCTCTTTTCATATGGTGTGTGTTGACAGATGCACCGCGAAAGCACTGCACCGGCTCCGTGAAAAGCTGCACGGAACGGCAATGCACCCGCGGCATGACCGCCTGCGGCGGCCGGCCGGTGTGCGAACAGCCCGCATCCGGGTTACCAACTTTGTATTATAACGCGTTTTGGCCCGAATGAAAAGGTTTTTTGCGGTTTTTCAGCTGCTTCTGTTTCAGGAACCGCAGCCCGCATCAGGCGCCGCGCTTTTCCCGGCGCTTCTCGTGCAGGTACCAGCAGCCGATGCCGGCCCACGCCAGCGCCAGCGCCGCGAGCAGCAGCACGGCCGTGCGCGGCAGCGGACCCAGGTCCGCCTTGCCCCCGGCCGATACGCCGCCGTGCGAATCGAGGCGGTACAGGGCCGTCACATCGGAGAACAGCTTATCCAGATACGCGTCGTCCACGGTCTCCTGACGGCGCACGGACTTGGTCACGTTCTCGATCATCTGGCCGGCCGCGTCGCGCAGCGACGCGGACCCGTTGTAGACCGGGGTGACGAACGTATCCGCCGTGTGGTCGAGCAGGAGCTGCGTCGCCTCGATCTTGACGCTGTAATGCTCGTTGTTGTCCTCACCGGCGCGGGACAGGTAATCCAGATACTGCGGGTCTTCGCGCGCCGGCACCGTGACCGGCACGTAGCCCTCCGTCTCGGCATAAGCCGTCTGCACACTGTTCGAGAGCAGGTACTGTGTGAACAGCCAGGACCAGAGGACCTCCTGCGGATCCGCCTTGTTGAACAGGCAGATCGACGGGCCCTGCGAGATCATCTGCGGATGCTCCGGATCCGCCTGCGGCACCGGCCGCACGGCCGTCCGGAAGCGCACGAGCTTATCCTCGCTGATGTCCAGCAACGGCGCGTCCGACCCCATCCAGGTGGAGCCGGCCGTCGAATCGACCGCAAACACGCATTGACCGGCGTTCAGGAAATTGGCCGGATAACCGGTGATCGAGAAGGTCGAGAACGCGCGGGCCTTCACATGACCGGCGATCTCCTTCAAAAGGCGGCGCGTGGTATCGTTGAAGATCCGGATCTCCCCGTCCGCGGTCGAATAGCCCGCGTCCAGCTGGCGCAGCATCTGGATCATCATATTGTCCGTGGACTTATAGATGAACGGGAACATGACCTTCTGGCCGTTCAGCCGGTAGACGCCGTCCGCGTCGCGTTCCGCGGCCGCTTCCGCAACCTCCCAGATGAAGTCCCAGGTCAGCACGTCGGGGACCTCATATCCGAGGGCCTCCACGAAGTCCTGATTGATGTAGCAGGCTTCGGTGGAGCGCATGAACGGCACCGCGAACAGCTGCCCGTCCAGATAACATTCCGAGAGGAATTCCGGACGGATCCCGTCCTTGCCGGCTCCCTCGAACCGGAGCTGTGAACCGCCGAGGCCGTAGCGCTCATCCGCCAGCAGCCCGTCCAGCGGGGCCACCACGTTGGTCCCGGTCCGGTACGTCGCGATGTGGTCCGGATAGGTGATGCAAATGTTCGGCGTCGTATTGGTCGCGATGTTCGTGATCACATCGTTGTAGATCTTGCCGTAATCCGTGTACAGGCGCAGATTCACGTGCACGTTCGGATACAGCGCCTCGAACTCCTCGATGGCCTTCTGGTAGATGGCCGTCTGGCTCTTGTTCGTATCGTTCTTGGCCCAGAAGGTCAGTTCAAAGGTCCGGCTCTCATCCGCCGCTTCGGGAACGGCGAATTCCGGCAGGCCGCGTGAGCCGTGGCAGCCGGCGCACAGGAACAGGACGGCGGCCAGCAGCAGCGCCGCGGGGAGCGCGCGCCAAAGAGCCCGTACAGCCGGACGCCCGGTCGTTTTGTCAGGCAGGAACCGTCTCATCCCTTGGTCCCTCCTCTCGACACGCCTTCCATGATCTTCTTATGGAACAGCAAAAACAGCACGATCAGCGGGAACGACACGACCACGACGGCCGCCATCATGGCCGGGATGTTCTCCCGCCCGAAGCCGTTCTCGCGGATCTCCTGGATGCCGTTCGAGACCAAAAACCGCGTCGGCTCGTCCGTGATCAGGCGCGGCCAGACGTAGGAGTTCCAGCACTCGATGACTTTCAGGATCGTGATCGTCACGATGGTCGGGCTGCAGATCGGCAGCATGACCTTCCACAGGTACTTGAAATCGCTCGTGCCGTCCACCTTGGCGGCCTTGTAGAGCTCTTCGGGGATCTGCTCGAAATTCTCCTTCAGCAGGTAGATGTAGAAAACCGATGTCACCGACGGCAGGATCAGGCCCAGGAACGTGTTGCGCAGGCCCCAGTCCGTGATCGTGACGAAATTCGTGATGATCACGAGCTCGTTCGGGATCATCATCAGCGACAGCAGGAACGTGAACGTGGCATCCTTCCCGGGGAAGGACAGCCGCGCGAACGCATAAGCCGCGAGCACGATGACCAGCAGCATCAGGCCGGTCGTCAGCACGGTAAAGACGGCCGTGTTCAGGAAATACCGCCCCAGCGGCACCGCCGTGAACGCGTCCGCGTAGTTCTGCATCGTCGGGGCCAGCGTGAACAGCCGCGGCACATACTCCGCGTTGTAGGCGCTGTAGCTCTTGACCGACGTTAAGATCATCCAGTAAAACGGAAACAGCACGATCAGCGCCCACAGGGCCAGCAGGACATAGGTCACCGCGGACCGTATCCTCTCCCGCCGGCGCGCCGCCTGCTCGATCCGATCAAAATCTTCCCGTTCCATCGGCGCTCCTTTCAGGCGTGATATACGCTGCGTTTGCTGACCAGCAGGTTGATGCAGGTGATCGTCATCACGATCGCGAACAGGATCAGGGCCGCGGCCGCCGCGTAGGACGGGAAGCCGCCGCTGTCCCCGTAGAGCATGTCATAGACATAGCCGACGATCGTGTTCATGCCCGCCGCGTTCAGGTCCGTGCCGAAGATGGCGACCTCGTCGCTGTAGGCTTTGAACGCGCCGATAAAGCCCGTGATGACCAGGTAAAAGAGCATCGGGGAGATCATCGGCAGCGTGATCTTCGTAAAGATACGGAACTTGGACGTGCCGTCCACGCGCGCCGCGCGGTAGTAATCCTCGTTCACGGACGCGAGCGCGTTCGTCAGGATCAGGATCTTGAACGGCAGGACGATCCAGACCGTGTACAGGCACATGACCAGGATCTTGGCCCAGTACGGACCCTCGATGAAATCGACCGGGCTCAGGCCGAAGACCGAAAGCAGCACGTTCACGAGGCCGTCCGAATACGGCGTCTTCTGAAACAGGATCATGAAGACGAGGCCCACGGCCAGCGTGTTGGTCACGTACGGCAGGAAAAAGATCGTCTGGAACAGCTCGCGCAGCCGGCCGATCGAATGCAGGCCGAGCGAGATCAGCAGCGCCAGTCCGGTCGAGAGCGGCACCGTGATGATCACGATGATGAACGTATTCTTCACGGCCTGCAGGAAATACGGATCGTGCAGGACGTAGGCGTAGTTGTACAGGCCCACCCCGTAATAGCTCTGGGACGCGGAATTGTAGCCCTCTTCCACCGAATAGACGAGAACGTCCAGCAGCGGATAGACGAGGAAGACGCCCAGGAACAGCAGCGCGGGCAGCAGGTACAGCCAGGGCCGCAGGGCTCGCTTATTCATGGCCGGTCTCCTCTCCGAACGGGATCCTCTCCCCGGTCTCCGGATCGAACAGGTGCGTCTTTTCGGGACGCAGCGCAAAGCTCACCGTGGGCGCGTAGGCGTCCACCCTGGTCCCGCTGGGCACGATCGTGCGGATCTCTTCTCTGACGAAATCCGGATGCGTCGCGACGACGCTGGTATCCCGGCCCATCGTCTCCACCGCGCGCCGGCCGCAGACGAGCGGACCGTCTTCGCACGGGATGAAGCCTTCGGGGCGGATGGCCGCCGTGACGTCCCCGTCCGGCACGCCCGGCACGTCCAGCACGGCCGCACCGCCGATGTACAGCTTTCCGCCTTCCGCGCGGGCGCGGAACACGTTGATCGGGGGCGTTCCGAGGAACGAAGCCACGAACAGGTTCACGGGCTTGTCATAGACCTCCTGCGGCCAGCCGATCTGCTGCACGACGCCCTGCTTCATCACGATGATCCAGTCCGAGATGCTCATGGCCTCTTCCTGGTCGTGCGTGACGAAGACCGTGGTGACGCCGGTCTCGCGCTGGATGCGGCGGATCTCCTCGCGGGTCTGCAGGCGCAGGCGCGCGTCCAGATTGGAGAGCGGTTCATCCAGCAGCAGGACCCGCGGCTCCTTCACCAGGGCCCGCGCGATGGCCACGCGCTGCTGCTGCCCGCCCGACAGTTCCTTCGGACGGCGCTCCAGCAGCTCGCCGATCTGCACGAGGTCCGCGGCCTTCTTCGCGCGCTCCTTCATCTGCTCTCTGGTCAGCTTATCCTTGCCCTTGAAGTTCTCGAGCGGGAACATGATGTTCTGCTCCACGGTCAGGTGCGGGTACAGCGCATAGCTCTGGAACACCATGCCGACGCCGCGGTTCTCGGGAGGCAGGTCCGTCACGTCGTCCTCGCCGAAAAAGATCCGGCCGCTCGTGGGCTTCTCGAGCCCGCAGATCATGTTCAGGGTCGTGCTCTTGCCGCAGCCCGACGGGCCCAGAAGGCCGATCAGCTTCCCGTCCGGGATCTCGAACGTGAAGTGATCCACGGCCACGACGTCTTCCTTGATCTTCTTATTCTGGTTCGGATACCGCTTCGTCAGCTCCTGCAGTACGATCTTCATCTCTGATCTCCTCGGTCTGTTCGATTCCTTCGGTCTGTCTGTTCTCTTCTGTCTGTCCGGTTTGCTTCAGTCTGTCCAGGCCTTCCGTCTGCCCGGCTGGCTCACGCCTCAGGCTCTTCTTTGGCCTCTTCGGCTTCTTCGGCTTCTGCGGCTTCTTCGGCTTCGTCCGCTTCTTCGACTTCTTCCGTCTCTGCGGCTTCGTCATCCGCGGTCTCGGCCGTGATCTCCTTGATCAGGCATTCGTTGCCGGTGACCAGGTAGGTCTCGCCGCTCCCGCAGTAGGGGCAGGTGCGGCCGTACTGCACGGTCGGGTATTCCTGCTTGCAGTTCTCGCAGAACGTAACGGCCGGGAGCGTCTCGATGATCAGCTCCGCGCCCGAAAACAGCGGGTCCTTCTCCCGGAAGTAATTCCAGCAGTCCACGAACAGGTCGTTGACGACGCCCGAGACCTCGCCGACCTGGAGCGTGACCGAGCCGATCTTCGTGACCCGGTTCTCCTGCGCGACAGGCTTCAGCGTCTTCATCACATGTGTTACGATGCCCAGCTCATGCATGATCGTCTTTCCGCTCCACTTTCAGGGTCAGTTCCACGGGCTCGCAGCCGGCGCAGGTCAGCCGGATCTTCGCGGCGCCTTCCTGTCCTTCCGACCGGACATAGATACCGGTCATGCCGCCGCGCAGCACGTGGACGGCCGGGCCGATCACGCGCACCGGGCCTTCGGTCTCCACGGACACGGCTTCGGTAAAGAACGGCAGGACGTTATCGTGCTCATCCACAGCCGAAACTCGGATCTCCGCGACGTCATAGGTGCGGGTCTCCTTGAGTTTCTTCTGGCTCAGGCGCGTCTGCAGCCGGACCGGTCCCTTGGCCGGGGTCTTGATCACGGTCTTGACGACCTCTCCGTCCTTCACGGCCTCGAACCGGTACACGCGGCTCCTGCCGCCCCAGTCCCCGATGTAGGTCTCGAACAGGCGCTTGGCATCCGCCATCGTCAGGTGGTGGAAGGCCATCAGCCGGCCGGCCAGCGCCGTCACCTTCGGTGTCATGCGGAAGCCGTGGATGGCCGTCTCGTTCAGGCACTCCCGGATCATCTGCGCGGTCTTTTCATCGAAGCCTTCCTTCTCCGCCATCGACTGCTCGATAAAGTCGTCCAGGCGGATCAGGCCGTGCTTCATGTGCCGGAACGCCGGATCCGGCAGCCGGTATTCCTTGATCAGCTCGTCATTCTTGTACATGCGCACGCTGTCGGCGTTCGTGACCAGGTAGGTCTCGCCGCGCACGGTGGCCGGATGCTCGCCGATGTCCATCGAGCTCGAGACCTCGAGCACCGGCTCCTCCAGGCCCTGCGCCGCGTACAGCGCGGCCGGCAGCTTCGGGTTCCGGAACATGTCCATCACGCCGTGATAGCAGATCCGGTCGCCCGAGCCGAAGTCCTGATGCGTGTTGTAATCGAACATGCACCAGCCGAACGACCCGCAGATCTCCGGATCCGCGGCCGCCGCCTCAAGGACCTTCGCGTGGCGGTACAGGTGCTCCAGACGATGCTCCTCGGCGTCAAAGGTCTTGGTCGGATACATATGGCCCGCGTATTCGGTGACCATGTACGGCCGGGACATGTCGGGCGTCACGTCCTTCTTTTTGCGCAGGCCGTTCGCACTGCGGTCGCCGTCGAAGGAAAAATCGTTATAGGTATAGACGTCCTCGAGCAGGTTCATCTTCTGCTCGCAGCGCACGCCGCCGGTCTGCCTCGTCGGGTCCAGTTCGTGGGCGAGGGCGTTGGTCTTCGTGTACAGTTCGTCGCAGTCCCGGGATTCGTTGATGCGCACGCCCCACAGGACGATGGACGGATGATTGCGGTACTGCGTGATCATCTCGCGCACGTTCTCGAGCGCCTGCGCCTGCCACGCCTCTCCGCCGATGTGCTGCCAGCCCGGAATCTCGGTAAAGACCAGAAGGCCCAGCAGGTCGCACGCGGAGATGAAGTCATGCAACTGCGGATAATGGCTCGTGCGGACCGCGTTCAGCCCCAGCTCCTGCTTGCAGATGCGCGCGTCCTCGATCTGCATCGACGACGGCATCGCGTAGCCCACGTACGGATAGGACTGGTGACGGTTCAGGCCGCGGATCTTCAGCAGCCGGCCGTTCAGATAAAAGCCGTCCGCGGTAAAGCGCGCGCTCCGAAAGCCCGTCAGTACGTCGCGCACATCGACCTTTTCCCCGTCCAGATACAGTTCGGTCCGGATCCGGTAGATGTAGGGGCTCTCGACATCCCACGGGCGCACCGTGAACGGACGCGTGACCTTCAGCGGGAGCACGCCGCCCTCGCGCAGGTTCATGTCCGGCGTCAGCCGGCTCTCGAACAGGACCTCTTTTTTGTGCGGCCCTTCCATGACCTTGATGGGCCGCAGGGTCTGGCGCACGGACAGGCGTCCCGCGGCCAGTGCCTCGAGCGCGGCCGGCGAGAGCGTCAGCAGGCTCCGCAGCTCGCCGGGAAGTTCATATTCCTCCCAGTTCTCGGGCAGGAAGCCCTCGGTCTCCGGCTGCACGGCGAAGCCGGGCATCGCGAAGACGTCGGTCAGGCAGACCGGCTCCTGCACCGTGATGTAGGCGTCGCGGTACAGTCCGCCGAAGGTCATGTAGTCGATGACGAAGCCGAACGGGGGCTGGTCCAGGCTCTCCCGGCTGTCCAGCCGCACCGTGATCAGGTTCTCGGCGCCGTAGCGCAGCTGCTCCGAGATCTCGGCCGTAAAGGCCGTATACCCGCTCTTATGCGTGCCGATCAGCGTCCCGTTCACCCAGACCGTGGCCTCGTGCGCGGCGCCCTCGAGCGTCAGGCAGACGCGCTTGCCCTGCCAGGCCAGCGGAGCCGCCAGCCGGCGTTGGTAGCCGCTCACCATCTGATAGACCGATTCGTCGAAATAGTTGAACGGCACCTCTTTGACCGTATGCGGCAGGCATACCTCCGTCCCGCCGGCCATCGGCGCCGTGATCATCGACTCCTCAAACGTCTCCGAAAACCGCCATCCGCGGTCGATGTAATACTTATTCATCGGATCCTCTCCCTGAAGACGCGGGACGGCCCGCCGGCGCGCGGCCGGCGGACTGCCCCGCCTGTTGCTTCTCTTCTTACGCGAGCTTCTCCACGCCCAGCGTGACGGTCTCGCCGTTCAGGTTCCATTCCTTCACATAGCCCGCGGAGGAGCCGAGGACCACGTCATCTGCCAGCACGTCGCGGCGGACCTCATCGCCGTACTTGGCCAGCAGGCCTTCGATGCGTTCGTTGCCCGCGGCCGACAGCCGGATGTGGTCCATGACCTCGAAGCCGGCCTCCTTGCGCATCGTCTGCACCTTGCTGATGATCTCGCGCACGAAGCCTTCCTCGATCAGCTCCGGCGTCAGGTTCCCGTCCAGGACCACGGTCAGCTTGCCGGACGTATCCGACTGGGCCGTGTAGCCCGGCACCTGCGCAGTCTCGATCAGCAGGTCCTCCTTGGACAGCTCCGCGTCCTGTCCGTCCAGATGGAGCGTCAGCACGCCCTTTTCGTTCAGCTCATCCATGGCCGCGTTCCCGTCCAGGCCGGCCAGAGCCTGGCGGATCTGACCGACCAGCTTGCCGTACTTGGGCCCGACGGTCTTGAGCTGCGGCTTGAAGGCGTAGTTGGTGAATTCACGCACGTCATCGGTAAAGATGACCTGCTTGACGTTCAGCTCGTCCGCAACGATCGCGGTGAAGAATTCGTCGAGCGAAAACTCCGCGCGCACGAACATCCGCGCGACCGGCTGACGGTTCTTGATGGCCGCCTCGTTGCGGGCGGCGCGTCCCAGGACGACCACGTCCAGGACATGCTTCATGTTCTCCTCGAGAGCCGGATCGATCTGCGCCGCGTCATACGCCGGGAAGTCGCACAGATGCACGCTCTCGGGCGCGGACGGATCCACGCTGCAGACGAGGTTGCGGTAGATGCTCTCCGCCATGAACGGCACCATCGGCGCAGCAGCCTTGGCCGTCGTGACCAGTGCGGTGTAGAGCGTCATGTAGGCGTTGATCTTGTCCTGCTCCATGCCCTTGGCCCAGAAACGCTCGCGGCTGCGGCGCACGTACCAGTTGGACAGGTCGTCCACGAAGCTGTTCAGCGCGCGGGCCGCCTCGGGGATGCGGTAGTTCTCGAGATCCTCGTCCACGTCCTTGACCATCGTGTTCAGGCGGGACAGGATCCACTTATCCATGACCGGGAGCTGATCGTATTCGAGCGTGTACTTCGAGGCGTCGAACTCGTCGATGTTCGCGTAGAGCACGAAGAACGCGTACGTGTTCCACAGCGTGCTCATGAACTTCTGCTGCCCCTCGGTGACGGCCTTGTCATGGAAGCGGTTGGGCAGCCAGGGCGCGGAGTTGATGTAGAAGTACCAGCGGATCGCGTCCGCGCCGTGCTTTTCGAGCGCGTCGAACGGATCCACCGCGTTGCCCTTGGACTTGCTCATCTTCTGGCCGTTCTCGTCCTGCACGTGGCCGAGCACGATCACGTTCTCGTACGGCGCCTTGTGGAACAGCAGCGTGCTCTCGGCGAGCAGCGAATAGAACCATCCGCGGGTCTGGTCCACGGCCTCGGAGATGAACTGGGCCGGGAACTGCTTTTCGAACAGCTCTTTGTTCTCAAACGGATAATGATACTGCGCGAATGGCATCGCGCCCGAGTCGAACCAGCAATCGATGACCTCCGGCACGCGGTGCATCGGCTTGCCGCAGTGAGGGCACGGGATCGTGATCGCGTCGATGTACGGGCGGTGCAGCTCCACGGTCTTGGCGGCTTCGTTCCCGGAGAGCTTGAAGAGCTCCTCGCGGGAGCCGACCGACTGCTGATGACCACACTCATCGCACTCCCAGATATTCAGGGGCGTGCCCCAGTAGCGGTTGCGGCTGATGCCCCAGTCCTGCACGTTCTCGAGCCAGTCGCCGAAGCGGCCCTTGCCGATGCTCTCGGGAATCCAGTTGATCGTGTTATTGTTCGCGATCAGCTCATCCTTGACTTCCGTCATGCGGATGAACCAGGACTCGCGGGCGTAGTAGATCAGGGGCGTGTCGCAGCGCCAGCAGTGCGGGTATTCATGCTCGAACTTGGGCGCGTCATAGAGCAGGCCGCGCGCGTCCAGATCCTTCAGGACCTCGGGATCCGCCTTCTTCACGAACAGGCCCGCGAACGGGGTCTCCTCGGTCATCTCGCCCTTGCCGTTGACGAACTGCACGAACGGCAG
>CACXFD010000010.1 GCA_902766845.1 uncultured Lachnospiraceae bacterium
CAGTGTCACATGGATGAACAGGCTGTTATCGCGTCCGGCCTCGAGAGATATCTGCCTCGCCGCCTCTATGAACGGCTGCGACTCGATATCTCCGATAGTCCCTCCGATCTCGGTGATGACTATGTCGGCATCAGTCCTCTCTCCCACGCTGTAGACGAACTCCTTTATCTCATTTGTGATATGAGGGATCACCTGAACGGTAGATCCGAGATACTCGCCTCTGCGTTCCTTGTTCAGGACGCTCCAGTAGACCTTGCCGGTCGTAAGATTGGAATACTTGTTCAGGTCTTCGTCGATGAAGCGCTCATAATGCCCCAGATCCAGGTCCGTTTCGGCTCCGTCTTCCGTCACAAAGACTTCCCCGTGCTGGTAGGGGCTCATCGTACCCGGGTCCACATTGATATACGGGTCCAGTTTCTGGGCGGCCACCTTCAGTCCGCGGGCCTTCAGAAGCCGGCCGAGAGAGGCGGCCGTGATCCCCTTGCCCAGGCCGGAGACTACGCCTCCGGTCACGAAAATGTATTTGGTCATGTGCGTCTTCTCCTTTCTCAGACTTGCGGCCGTGCGGCGGTCGAAACGGCAGATGTCAGGTCCCGCTTGCGCCATAATTCGCGAGCACCCGGGCGGAGGGATCATCCACGTCACAGCCCGGCCATGCGCGGTTGGGCATCCAGTAATCGGAGATCATATGGGCCTGACCAGGATAATGCTTTTCAAACAGTTCACGATAGAGCAGGCTCTCTTTGGAAAACGGCCTGTGATCCGCATAAAGGAGCCTCCTTTTTTCATACTCCGAATCGGAATAGACCGTTTCGGCATAGGCTTTCAGATCGTTCACCATCGAATGGCCCACCGCATCGGAGAAGGCGGCTTTCTGACGCCACAGGATCTCCCCGGGCAGCAGGCGGTCGGCTTCGAACGCTTTTCGCAGCAGGTACTTGCCGATCCCGTGCGTATTCATCTTCCGGACCGGATCGATGGCCATGACATAACGGACAAAGTCCAGGTCGCCGAAGGGGACACGCGCTTCCAGAGAGTTGACCGAGATGCATCGGTCCGCCCGCAGGACGTCATACATATGCAGCTCGCGTATGCGTTTGGCCGCTTCCTGCTGGAACGCGTCCGGGGAAGGCGCAAAATCGGTATACTTGTAGCCAAACAGCTCGTCGCTGATCTCTCCGGTCAGCAGGACGCGGATATCGGTGCGTTCATGGATCGCCCGGCAGCACAGATACATGCCGATGCCGGCTCGTATCGTCGTGACGTCCCAGGTCCCGAGCAGGGCAACGACTTCTTCGAGCGCGTCCAGTACGTCACGGATCGACATGTGCAGTTCGGTATGTTCCGCTCCGATATAGTTCGCGGCGATCCGCGCGTATCTCAGGTCGATCGGGTCGCTGTCCATGCCGATCGCGAAGGTCCGGACCGGCTTTCCGAGCAGGCGGGCGGAGATCGCGCAGACCAGACTGCTGTCCAGTCCGCCGGAGAGAAGGAAGCCTACGGGGACATCGGCATCGAGCCGCTTTTCAACGGCCCGGATCAGCCGGCCCCGGATTCCTTCACAGAGCTCTTCCTCGCTGCCCGTGACAAGGCAGCGGACCTCGGAAACGTCTGCATAGCGGGTAAATACACCGTTTTCCCAGTAATGACCGGGAGGAAAGGGGAAGATCTCATCGCACAGGCCGGTCAGGTTCTTTGCCTCGCTGGCGAAAAACGTCTCCCCGCTTTTCCCGGTCCCGTAATACAGCGGCCGGATCCCGATCGGATCACGGGCCGCGATAAAGCGGCCGGTCCGGCTGTCGTAGATCACAAGGGCAAATTCCGCGTCCAGAAGGCGGAACATCCCGCAGCCGTGTTCCCGGAAGAGGGGCAGGAGGATCTCGCAGTCGGAACCGCTCCCGAACGTATAGCCCAGAACTTCCAGCTTCTTTTTCAGGGTCCGGAAACCGTACAGCTCACCGTTGCAGACACAGAGGTCCCCGTCCAGATGGAACGGCTGCATACCGGTCTCTTCCGGGTCCATGATCGCGAGGCGGTGGAAACAGAGCCACCCGTTTCCGGCGGGCTCGATACGGGACATATCCGGCCCGCGGGAAAGGGTGCGGTCAAACCCCGTTCGCAGCTCTTCCTCCGAGATCCTTCTTTCAGTCACTCCCATAATGGAACACATACGCCGTTCGCACCTCGCTGTTCCCGGGATCACTCCACATCCTGCAGGGCATCGTAGCCTTCTTCGCCGGTGCGGACCTTGATCACGTTTTCAACATCGTATACAAAGATCTTGCCGTCCCCGATATGACCGGTGTACAGGACGCTCTTGGCTGTTTCGATCACGCTTCGGACCGGAATGGCCGATACGACGATATCCACCTGTACCTTGGGACGAAGATCCGTTTCCACCATAACACCGCGGTAGTACTCTACATGGCCTTTCTGCATGCCGTAGCCCATCACATGAGAAACGGTCATGCCCGTGATGCCCAGACGGCTCATCGCATCTTTCAGGGCATAGAGCTTTTCCTCCTTGCAGACGATCTCGACCTTGGTGAACTTATGACCGTCTTCGCTGAGCTTCGGTTCCCGCCGGACCGGGACAGCTTCTGCACTCGGGACCGTGCCGGTCACGACCGGAACAGCTGTGCCGGTGCCGAAATCGGTGTATTTGTCAACAGCCGGCATGAAATCGGCGTAGGCACTGGGCAGGCCGTGCTCGCTCGTGTCCAGGCCGGCCAGTTCATCGGCCGCATCTGCCCGCAGGAAGTGCACCTTCTTCAAAAGGGAGAAGAAGAGAAGCATCGTGACAGCGGCCCAGGCGGCGACGGCCGCAAAGCCGAGCAGCTGGATCAGGAGCTGTGAAGGGTCTCCCGTATAGAGAAGGCCGCGCAGTCCGGCAGGGGCGTCGGGGTTGGCCAGAAGGCCGACCGCAAGCGTCCCCCAGATGCCGTTTGCGCAGTGGACTCCGACAGCTCCCACCGGATCGTCGATGTGAAGCTTCAGGTCCAGATATTCGACGACGATGACGACGAGCAGGCCGGAAACGATTCCGACGACCCCGGCCCCCAGCGCGTCGAGCGCATCGCATCCTGCCGTGATGCCGACCAGTCCGGCCAGGGATGCGTTGAGGCACATCGAGACGTCGGGCTTGCCGTTTTTGATCCAGGTATAGATCATCGTTGTACAGGTCGCGACCGACGGCGCGATCGTTGTAGTCAGGAAGATCGACGACAGCTCGGAAGGAGAGGTCGCTGCCGCGCCGTTGAACCCGTACCAGCCCAGCCAGAGGATAAAGACGCCGAGAGCGCCCAGCGGGATCGAATGGCCGGGGATCGCGTTGACTTTCGTGACTTTTCCGGAAGAGTCTTTCACGTATTTGCCGATACGCGGCCCCAGGACAGCGGCCCCGATCAGGGCCGCGATGCCGCCTACCATGTGGATCGCACAGGAACCCGCATAATCATGGAACCCGAGCCAGCTCAGCCAGCCTCCGCCCCAGATCCAGTGCGCTTCGATCGGATAGATCACCAGCGAGATCACGGCAGAATAGACGCAGTATGCGGAAAACTTGGTTCTCTCTGCCATGGCGCCGGAAACGATCGTGGCCGTAGTGGCACAGAAGACCAGGTTAAAGACAAAATAGCTGGCATCGGTAAAGCCTTCTTCCGGAGATGCGATGAACTCCCTGAAATGCAGGAACAGGTCAAGATTCGGACGGCCGATCAGGCCGAAAAGCGCGTCTTCCCCCATCATCAGGGAATAGCCGAGCACAGAAAAAACGACCGTCCCGATGCAGAAATCCATCAGGTTTTTCATGATGATGTTGCCGGCGTTCTTGGCCCGGGTGAAGCCGGTCTCCACCATGGCGAAACCTGCCTGCATCCAGAAGACGAGCGCAGCCCCGATCAGGAACCAGAATTCAACAGACATAAAAGCATTCCTCCTTTTTTAGCGGACGGCAGTCCCTATTTGACTCCAAACAGAAGGTCTCCGTAGGTAGGGAACGGCCAGTAGTCTTTCGCTGTGATCAGCTCTGCCTCATCGCAGGGCCGGCGAAGCTGCTCCATCGCGGGAAGCAGCAGGTCACGGACCAAAGTGGCTTCGGCGACGATGTCCGGGGCAGTATGGACTTTCTGCAGGGCATCCTCGAGCACGAGCGTCTTTTCCGCGATCGCTTCCGTGTGTTCCGAAAGGGCCGTCACCAGGCCGGATTCATACCGGCAGGACAGGGAAGGCACGGCTGCCTTTTTGGCAGATGCCGAAGCGGCAACATCCGACGCGTAGGATTCGATGGCGGGTGCGATCTGTGTACGGGCCATATCGATCATCGTCACAGCCTCGATCTCCACGCTCTTGCAATAGTTTTCCAGCATGATGTCACGGCGGGACCGCAGTTCTTCTTCGGTAAAGACCCCGAGACCGATCAGCATGTCGGCGTTTTTCCGGTCGAGCAGGTGAGGCATGCAGTCGGCCGTCGTGCGGTAATTCAGGAGCCCGCGCTGTTCGGTCGCTTCCCGGATCCATGCGTCATCGTAGCCGTTTCCGTTGAAGATGATCCGCTTGTGATCCCGTATCGTCTTCCGGATCATCTCGTGCAGCGCTGTCTCAAAATCGGACGCGGCTTCCAGACGGTCTGCGTAGATGCGAAGGCTCTCGGCAACGGCGCTGTTGAGCATGATGTTCGCGCAGGCGATGCTGTTGGATGAGCCGAGCATCCGGAACTCGAATTTGTTCCCGGTGAAAGCGAACGGCGATGTGCGGTTCCGGTCCGTCGTATCGCGGTTGAATTTCGGAAGCACGTCCACACCGAGTTTCATCTGTGTTTTCCGGGCCCCCTCATACGGCGAATCGGTCTCGATCGCTTCGAGGACGGCATTCAGTTCGTCGCCGAGGAACATCGAGATCACGGCGGGAGGCGCTTCGTTTGCTCCCAGACGGTGGTCGTTCCCGGCTGTCGCGACCGAGATCCGGAGCAGGTCCTGATAGTCGTCAACAGCTTTGATCACCGCGCACAGGAAGAGGAGGAACTGCGCGTTTTCATACGGGGTCTCGCCTGGGGAGAGCAGGTTCTGCCCGCTGTCTGTAGCGATGGACCAGTTGTTGTGTTTTCCGCTTCCGTTGACTCCGGCAAACGGTTTCTCGTGCAGCAGGCAGACCAGTCCATGCCGGGCGGCGACTTTCTGCATGACTTCCATCGTCAGCTGATTATGGTCTGTCGCGACATTGGTCGTGGTGTAGATCGGAGCCAGCTCGTGCTGGGCGGGAGCCACCTCGTTATGCTCTGTTTTGGCAAGGATCCCGAGCTTCCAGAGCTCGTCGTTCAGATCAGCCATGAAAGCCGCCACACCGGGCTTGATCGCACCGAAATAATGATCGTCCAGTTCCTGCCCCTTGGGCGGACGCGCGCCGAACAGCGTTCGGCCGGTAAAGCGCAGATCCGGGCGCTGATCGTACATCTCGCGCGTGATCAGAAAGTATTCCTGCTCCGGGCCCACGGAAGAGACGACCCGCTTTACCGTATCGTTTCCGAAAAGGCGCAGGATGCGCAGGGCCTGCCGGTTCAGGGCCTCCATGGACCGGAGGAGGGGCGTTTTTTTGTCAAGCGCCTGTCCTCCGTAAGAACAGAAGGCCGTCGGGATACAAAGGGTACGGTCTTTGATAAAGGCGTAGGAGGTAGGATCCCAGGCGGTATAGCCGCGGGCCTCGAAGGTGGCCCGCAGGCCTCCGCTCGGAAACGAAGAAGCATCCGGTTCACCCTTGATCAGCTCCTTGCCCGAAAACTCCATGATCACGCTTCCGTCCGGGGCGGGAGAGATGAAACTGTCGTGTTTTTCTGCCGTGATGCCGGTCAGCGGCTGGAACCAGTGGGTAAAATGCGTCGCCCCGCGGGCTGCGGCCCAGTCCTTCATGGCCTGAGCGACCGCGTTGGCTACGCGGATATCAAGCTCGGTGCCTTCATCGATGGTCCGGCGCAATGAAGCGTACACATCGGCAGAAAGGACAGAACGCATGACGCGGTCATCAAAGACCTGGCTTCCAAAGTATTCCGGTACGGTACTCATGTTTTTTCTCCTTTTCTTGTAAAGGTGTAGGATCTGCACGGGCTGGCGCTGACGGTGAAACGAAAAAGGCAAGGCCGCTGTTTGTTGAAAAACAAAAGACGTCCTTGCCTTTTCCGCTTTGAAAAATATATGGTTTTATGTGAAAAAAGCGCCCTTGAGTCGGATAACTCAAAGACGCCTTTGCCTTTATGACCAGTGTTATACTCCGCTTTTTTCGCTTTGTCAAGACTTTTTTTGAAATGGGATTGACAAGCTGTGGCGAAGAACGTATAATACGGACAAATGAGCAAAGGCGTTCATTCCGTGCAGTCATTCTGCGCAGAAGGAACGCCTTTGCTCTTGTTTTTTTATGAACGAGACCGGATGCTTCGGACGAAGCACACACGCTGTCCGACAGCAGGATCAATCTTGAAAGGAAACAGGCCATGAGAAAAGAGGGTCAGGTACGGATCCCGTCGGGATGCGCTGTCGCAGCCGTCATCTCGAAAAGCGGAGAACGTATGACCGGGGAAGCGATCACCGAGGCCATGGTGCCGATGCATGACCGGTCGAACGGACTGGGCGGAGGATTCGCGGGATACGGGATCTATCCGGAATATCGTGATCTGTATGCGCTGCATCTGTTTTTTGAAGACCGCGCTTCGCGCAAGGAGTGCGAATCCTTTCTTAAAGAATACTTCGAGATCGTCCAGGCGGAGATCATTCCGACCCGCACGGTCCCTTCCATCACCGACAGGCCGTTGATCTGGCGCTATTTCGTGGCGCCGCTCGCGTCGGTCCTCGCCGGTCTGCAGCTGGACGAAAAAGAACTGGTAGCCCGCATCGTTATGAAGATCAACGCACAGGCCGGCGGGACCTACGTTTTTTCGAGCGGAAAGAACATGGGGACGTTCAAGGCGGTCGGTTATCCGGAGGATGTCGGTCGGTTCTATCGTCTGGATGAGTATGAAGGGTACTCCTGGACTGCGCATGGACGCTATCCGACCAATACGCCCGGGTGGTGGGGCGGCGCCCACCCGTTTACGCTTCTGGATTATTCCGTCGTGCATAACGGGGAGATCTCCTCCTACGATGCCAACCGGCGGAATATCGAGATGTACGGATACAAGTGCACGCTTCAGACGGATACCGAAGTGATCACCTACGTTCTGGACTACCTGATCCGCGTGCAGGGCCTGTCGCTGACGGAGGCGGCGGGCGTGATCGCGGCCCCGTTCTGGAGCACGATCGAGCGGGAAACGGACAGTGAGACACGCCGGCGTCAGGAATATCTGAGAAAGGTCTTTTCGGGACTCCTGATCACCGGCCCCTTCTCGATCGTGTTCGGATTTGAAGGAGGGCTCATGGCGCTGAACGACAGACTGAAGCTCCGTTCCATGGTGGTGGCGCAGAAGGCCGACAGGGTCTTTATTGCCAGCGAAGAGGCGGCGATTCGCGTGATGGCGCCGGAAGCGGAGGATGTCTGGGCGCCGGCCGGCGGAGAACCGGTGATCGTGCGCGTGAAGGAGGGGGCTTACTGATGGGGACGGATTTCATCTATCCTGAATTCGAAGTGGTAAGAAACGAGAGCCGGTGTATCGCATGCCGCGTCTGTGAGCGCCAGTGCGCCAATGAGGTCCACGCATTCAGCCCGGAGCGGGGCCTCATGATCAGCGATGAGACGAAATGCGTGAACTGTCAGCGCTGTGTGTCCCTGTGTCCGACGAGGGCGCTCAAGATCGTCCGGAGCGACTGCAGGCTCCGCGAGAACGCCAACTGGAAAAACGAGACGGTGAAAGAGATCTATAAGCAGGCTTCCTGCGGTGGCGTGCTGCTGTCGTCGATGGGAAATCCCGAACCGTTTCCCGTATACTGGGACCGGATCCTGATTAATGCTTCCCAGGTGACGAACCCTCCGATCGATCCGCTCCGTGAGCCGATGGAGACCCGGGTCTTTCTGGGGAAAAAGCCGGAGAAGATCCGGCGGGATGCGCACGGAAAGATCCTGTGCGACATACCGCCGCAGATCGAACTGTCGATGCCGGTCATGTTCTCGGCCATGAGTTACGGATCGATCAGTTACAACGCTCACGCCTCTCTGGCCCGCGCGGCGTCCCGGGTCGGGATCCTGTACAATACGGGAGAAGGCGGGCTGCACGAAGACTTTTATCCGTACGGCGCGAACACGGTCGTGCAGGTGGCCAGCGGCCGGTTCGGCGTCCACGAGGATTACCTCGAGGCCGGTGCTGCGATCGAGATCAAGATGGGACAGGGAGCGAAGCCGGGGATCGGCGGGCATCTGCCCGGGGCCAAGATCGTCGGGGACGTTTCCCGCACACGGATGATTCCGGAAGGAACGGATGCGATCTCGCCGGCGCCGCATCATGATATCTATTCGATCGAAGATCTTCGCCAGCTGGTCTATTCTCTTAAAGAGGCCACCGAATACCGGAAGCCGGTGATCGTCAAAGTGGCGGCGGTCCATAATATCGCGGCCATCGCGAGCGGAATCGCCCGCAGCGGCGCGGATATCATCGCGATCGATGGGTTTCGCGGAGGGACCGGCGCGGCACCGACCAGGATCCGGGACAATGTGGGCATCCCGATCGAACTGGCTCTTGCGGCCGTGGACCAGAGGCTGCGTGACGAGGGCATTCGAGGCCGGGTCTCACTGGTCGCGGGCGGTTCGGTCCGCAGCGCTTCCGACGTGATCAAGGCGGTGGCTCTGGGGGCGGACGCCTGTTATATCGCGACGGCAGCCCTGCTGGCTCTCGGATGTCATCTGTGCCGGACCTGTCAGAGCGGCCGGTGCAACTGGGGCATCGCCACGCAGCGGCCCGATCTGGTCAAGCGTCTGAATCCGGAGGTGGGGAGCGAACGCCTCGTCAATCTGATGACGGCCTGGCGGCGCGAGATCATGGAGATCATGGGCGGCATGGGAATCAACTCGATCGAAGCGCTGCGGGGGAACCGAAAAATGCTGCGCGGCGTAGGCATGAAC
>CACXFD010000011.1 GCA_902766845.1 uncultured Lachnospiraceae bacterium
ATGCATCGGCGTTTCCTCCGCGGCGGGTCATCATGAGGCCGATCCGGTTCTTGTCCGCGGTGCGTCCGTCCACGATGCCGCTGACGCGGCCGCCGCACAGGACCACGATGCGGTCGCACAGTTCGATCAGGACGTCCAGGTCCTCGCCGACATAGATCACGGCCACGCCGTTCTTTTTCTGCTGGTTGATCAGGTCATAGATCGTGTAGGAGGAGTTGATGTCCAGGCCGCGGACCGCGTAGGCGGTCAGCAGGACCGTGGGTGCGGACGCGATCTCGCGTCCGACCAGCACCTTCTGGACGTTGCCGCCCGACAGGCGCCGCACCGGCGTCGACAGGCTCGGCGTATTGACCTCGAGGTCCTCCACCACGTGCTCCGCAAGCTCGTGCGGGGCCTTGCGGTCCGTAAAGACCGAATGGCCGGAGCGGAACGAGCGCAGCATCATGTTATCGGACAGGTCCATGTTCCCGACGAGACCCATGCCCAGACGGTCTTCGGGGACGAACGAGAGCGAGACGCCCATCGCGGAGATCTCGAGCGGGTCCTTGCCGATCAGTTCTTCCTTCTCCCCGTTGTCCTCGACGTAGCAGATGCTGCCTTTTTCCACGGGCTGCAGGCCGGCGATCGATTCGAGCAGCTCCTTCTGGCCGCTGCCCGAGATGCCGGCGATGCCGAGGATCTCGCCCGAACGGGCCGTGAAGGAGACGTCGTCCAGCATCAGGATGCCTTCTTCGTTGCGGACCGTCAGGCCGTCCACGATCACGCGCGGCTTCGGATCCACGGGATCGGGCCGCTCGATGTTCAGCGAGACCGTGCGGCCGACCATCATGTTGGTCATCTCCTGGGCGTTGGTCTTTTTGGTAGCCATGTCGCCGATGTAGGAGCCGCGGCGCAGCACGGCGACGCGGTCCGAAAGCTCCTCGACCTCATGCATCTTGTGCGTGATGATCACGATGGCCTTGCCGGCGTCGCGCATGTTGCGCAGGACCGCGAACAGCTTTTCCGTTTCCTGCGGCGTCAGCACGGCCGTGGGCTCGTCCAGGATCAGGATGTCCGCGCCGCGGTAGAGGACTTTGACGATCTCGACGGTCTGCTTCTGCGAAACGCTCATCTCGTAGATCTTCTGGTTCGGATCCACCTCGAAGCCGTATTCGTCGCAGATCGCGCGGATCTTTTTCGCGGCGCCCGCCAGGTCCAGACGGCCCTTTTCCTGCAGGCCCAGGACGATGTTCTCGGTGGCGGTCAGCACGTCCACGAGCTTGAAGTGCTGATGGATCATGCCGATGCCGTAGTCGAAGGCCTCGCGCGGGGACCGGATCGTGACCGGTTCGCCGTTGATGTAGATCTGGCCGGCGTCGGGGTAGTAGATGCCCGACAGCATGTTCATGAGGGTGGTCTTGCCGCTTCCGTTCTCACCGAGCAGCGCCAGGATCTCTCCGCGGTAGATATCCAGGTCCACGTGATCGTTCGCGGTGATGGTGCCGAACGTTTTGGTGATGCCGCGCAGGCGCACGGCGGGGATCTTCTGTTCCAAACGCGGGTCCTCCTTTTCGGAAAAGTAACAGGGGGTGGACAGAACGCGGCGCCGCCTGCGGCGGCGCTCCGGTCCGTTCGCTCCGGATCTGTCCGGTGCTGCGGCCCGGGGCTCAAAAAGAGCCGCGGACCGCGCTCCCGGACGGAATAAAAACAGCGAAAAGCCTCGGGGCGCAGGCCCCGGGGCTTTTCGCGTTCAGGCGATCAATACTTCTCGTCCAGCAGGGTGATGCCGTCGATCCGCAGGTCGAAGTACGGGGCGCTGCGGTATTCGGACTCATGGAAGTAACCGTCCTTGACGACTTCCGTATCCGGCGTATAGTTCGCATCGGTATCGACGTCGGCCAGATAGGAATCCACCGTCTTGCCTCCCACGGTGAACGTGGAAGTGTCGAACACATGGATCTTGCCGGCCTCGAGGTCAGCCTTGACGGCCGCGATCTTGTCCGCGGTGCCGGCAGCGGCAGCCTGTTCGTTGACGTCGGTCAGGACCACGGAACCGGTCGCGATGGTGCCGGTCCAGTCGGTGTCGATCTTCTCGCCGGCCGCAGCCGCCTTGATCGCGTACTCATAGTACGGCGTCCAGTCGATGCGGGAGGAGACGATGAAGGTGTTCGGGCAGGCAGACTGGGTGCTGCCGTTGTAGGAGACGTTCGGCACGCCGGCGTTCTCGCAGGCGGTCGGAGCGCCCATGGAGTCCGCATGCTGGCTGATCAGGACGCAGCCGTTCTGGATCAGGCGGGTCGCGCCTTCCTTTTCGGTGGTCTCATCGTACCAGG
>CACXFD010000012.1 GCA_902766845.1 uncultured Lachnospiraceae bacterium
AGGAATCGGTCAAGTCGATCCACAACGGTGAGGTCGTGACCGGTGAAGTCATCGATGTCAAAGAGGACAGCATCGTCCTTAATATCGGATATAAGTCAGACGGTATCGTCACCCGCAATGAGTACTCCAACGATAATTCGCTGGATCTGCGCACGGTCGTGAACGTCGGTGACAAGATGGACGTCAAGGTCGTCAAGGTCAATGACGGCGAGGGCCAGGTGGTCCTTTCCTACAAGCGCCTGGCGCAGGAGCGCGGTTCCAAGGTCCTGGAGGCCGCATTTGAGAATCATGAAGTCATCACCGCCAAGGTGTCTCAGGTCCTGAACGGCGGCCTGGGCGTGATCGTGGATGAGACCCGCATCTTCATCCCGGCCAGCCTTGTGTCGGATACCTATGAGAGAGACCTGAGCAAGTATCAGGATCAGGAGATCAGCTTCGTCCTGACCGAGTTCAATCCCCGCAAGCGCCGCATCATCGGCGACCGCAAGCAGATCGTGGTCGAAGAGAAGGCCCGCAAGCAGAAGGAACTGTTCGATCGCATCACGGTCGGCATGACCGTGGAAGGCCAGGTCAAGAACGTCACCGATTTCGGCGCCTTCATCGATCTGGGCGGCGCGGACGGCCTGCTGCATATCTCCGAGGTCAGCTGGGGCCGCACCGAGAACCCGAAGAAGGTCTTCAAGGTGGGTCAGCACGTGCGTGCGTTCATCAAGGACATCAACGGTTCCAAGATCGCTCTGTCCCTGAAGTTCCCGGAGGAGAACCCCTGGCTCACCGCTGCGGAGAAGTACGCGGTCGGTACGGTCGTGACCGGCAAGGTCGCCCGTATGACGGACTTTGGTGCCTTCATCGAGCTCGAGCCCGGCATCGACGCGTTGCTGCATGTCTCCCAGATCGCCCGTGATCATATCGCGAAGCCCTCGGATGTCCTGAAGACCGGTCAGGAAGTGACCGCCAAGGTCGTGGACTTCAACGGCGCGGATCACAAGATCTCCCTGAGCATCAAGGCTCTGGAGGCCGCTCCGGCTCCCAAGACTGCGGATGAGGACGCTGTGTCCGTGAAGATCCCGGAGGAGTCTCACGAGGTCGGCGGCATCGAGATCCCGCAGGAAGCGCTGGACGCTGTCAAGGAGCAGTAACGGCGCAGCCGGACATCGGCTCTGCCTGAATATGTAAAAGCCAAGACCGGCCCCTGATCACAGGGGCCGGTCTTTTTGCAATTCGCTTTTGCGTTCCGTATGAGTTGGTGCGGCTTTCGTCCGCTTCAGCGTTCGGCCAGCATACGCAGGCAGCCTGTCAGATAATCGTTCCATACCGACGGCTCTTCAAGGTGCCGCGCCGTCAGTTCCAGGCAGGGCCGGTCCGGACAGGCGCACGGATAGAAGACCGGCTGCTCCGGCGTGCCGGCGGCGGTCAGATGCTCCGGCTTTTTCTTTCGGCTGCGCGCGGCCAGCAGCGCTTCGCCGGCCGGATAGAAGCGGCCGCTCACGCGGGCATAGCATCGGTCGCGCGTCGCTTTCTGACGGTACATCGGATCCACGAAGCTCCCGACGGACCGGTGCACGCAGGTGTCCTCCTCCGGAAGGTAGTAGTAGTTTCTCCAGTCTGCGTAATACCGGCGCGCCTCGCCCTCCTCCAGAGGCAGACGGACACGGATCCGGTCTGCCTGCCAGTTCAGCGTCAGGGTGGGCTCACGCAGCTGGACGGGGCGCGGCAGGGAAAGGTCCGCTTGGGCGAGCAGAAACAGTTCCTGCTTCTCTTCGCCGCGGATCGTGCGGTAGGTCTCGAGCGAGACGTCGGTCACACGAACGTTCGCGGCGGCGATCCGGTCATATGCGAGGACCGGCAGGAGCAGCGGCATGTCCAGGACGTCTTCCCGGTTGTGCAGCAGGAGCAGATGCTCCGCATGGGCGCTGCGGGTCCGCTCGTAATCCCGGCAGACGGAGATCAGTTCCCCGCCGGAGCATTCATCGTCCCGTCCGATCCCGAGAAAGCGCTCGAGCGTCTTCTGCCGGCAGTCCGGCAGTCCGAGCAGCCGTTTCATGCGGCGCGTCGTCCGGTAGAGGTCCTCATGGGGCAGGCCGTCCCAGGCGAGAGGAATACCGTATATGCCGGCGCGTTCGGTCAGGAACGGAAGGTCGAACGTATCGCCGTTGAACGTGAGCAGGAGCGTTTCGTCCGGGTCCGTACGATGCAGCGCCTCGGAAAAAGCGCGCAGAAGGACCGGCTCGTCCGAGGGAGACTGGGAGAGCCACTGCGTCAGGACCGCGCGGTCCCGAGTCATCTCCATCAGGCCGATCAGGTAGATCCGGTCCCGCCCGCGGGCAAGTCCGGTGGTCTCGATGTCGAGGAAGAGCAGCTGCGGCGCGTCCGTGCGGTCCGCGCAGGCCGCACGCGCGCGGCTGAATTCTTCCGCTGTCAGAGTGTACGTTTCGATCTTCATGCTTCTGATTATATCACACTCTGGCAGATTTGTCTTCCCGGGCTCCGCCGCCTGCATCGTTTAGCCGCATCCCGTCCGTTTTTCCTTCTGCGGCGGACCTCCCGCCGTCTTCGCCTTGACATCCCGGCCGTTTCGGTATAAACTTACGGAGGGGATGAACAAATGTTCCCCCTTGTGCCGGAGCGTTCCGGCAGGCAGGAGGCAGGATGCTCTCATTCGTTTACGGAGAAGTCGCGGAGATCTATGAAGACAGTGTGGTGCTGGACGTCGGAGGAGTCGGATATCAGATCTATATCCCTTCCTCGCTGCACGGATCGCTGCCGCGCATCGGAGAAGATCTGCGGCTGTATACATACCTGAATATCAATCTCCAGGGCACAGGCGACGTGGTCACGCTGTACGGCTTTCCGACGCGGGAGGATCTGCGCCTGTTCCGTCTGTGCCTGTCGGTCAGCGGGATCGGCCCGCGCGCGGCACTGGGCCTGCTGGGCTCGCTGACGCCGGACCAGCTTCGCTTTGCCGTGCTCGCGGAAGACGTCAAGGCCATCAGCAAGGCGCCCGGAATCGGCCCCAAATCAGCCAAAAAACTGATTCTGGAGCTGAAGGATAAGCTGAGCCTGGAAGAGGCGTTCGAACTGAAACTGAACCGGGGAGAAGAGGCCGCCGTGCCCGAATCGTCCGCCGCATCGGAGGAAGCCGTGCAGGCGCTCGTCTCCCTGGGTTATTCCGCCTCGGACGCGCTCAAGGCCGTCCGGCAGGCCGCTCCCGCTCCCGAGGACGATGCCGAGGCCATCCTGAAGAAGGCGCTCAAGTCCATGGCCTTGTTCTGACAGAAACGGCTGACAGATCTGTCCGCTTACCGTATCATCGGCAGACAGAGAACGGAAGATCTACCCATGTACCATATCATCGACAGGCAGGAAACGGATCATGCCCGAGAAACGGATCATTTCAACTGAATTTACCGAAGAGGATAAGCGGATCGAGGGATCGCTGCGCCCGCAGAGCCTGGCGGAATACATCGGCCAGAGCCGCTGCAAGGAGATGCTGAAGGTCTACATCGAGGCGGCCCGCGCGCGCGGAGAGGCGCTGGATCATGTGCTCCTGTACGGGCCTCCCGGCCTCGGAAAGACCACGCTGGCCGGAATCATCGCGAACGAGATGGGCGTGAATATCAAGATCACGTCCGGACCGGCCATCGAGAAGCCGGGGGAGATGGCGGCCATTCTGAACAATCTGCAGGACGGCGACCTGCTCTTCGTGGATGAGATCCACCGGCTGAACCGTCAGGTGGAAGAGGTCCTGTATCCGGCGATGGAAGATTTCGCGATCGATATCGTGATCGGGAAGGGCGCCAGCGCGCGTTCGATCCGTCTGGAGCTTCCTCATTTCACGCTCGTCGGCGCCACCACGCGTGCCGGTCTGCTGACCGCGCCTCTTCGCGACCGCTTCGGCGTCGTGGAACACCTGGAGTTCTATTCGGTACCGGAACTTCACGAGATCCTGATGCGTTCCGCGGATGTCCTCGGCGTCAAGATCAGTTCGGAAGGCGCGCTGGAGATCGCCCGGCGCTCCCGCGGCACGCCCCGCCTGGCGAACCGTTTCTTAAAGCGCGTCCGCGACTTCGCGCAGGTCCGCTATGACGGCGTGATCACGCCCGAAGTGGCGCAGACCGCGCTGAACATCCTGAATGTGGACAGCTGCGGGCTGGACCGCGGAGACCGGACCATTCTGCGCACCATCATAGAAAAGTTCGGAGGCGGACCGGTCGGCCCCGAGGCCGTTGCGGCCGCCATCGGAGAAGACGTGGGCACGCTCGAGGATGTCTACGAGCCCTACCTGATCCAGAACGGGTTCCTTCTCCGCACGCCCCGCGGCCGGATGGTGGCGGAAAAGACCTACCGGCATCTGGGACTTCCGGTCCCCGAATGAGTACTCGGAAATCCGATGAAATCCGCGGTTCCATCTTGTATATCCGGACAGTTTCCGATATAATGATATTTCAGGAACAGAAAGGAGTCCCTGTTCATGGAGAAGAAAACAACCGAAGTATATATCGGCGGCCGTGCCCTGACCCTGCAGAGCGATGAAGACCCGGTCTACATGCAGAAGCTGGCCGCCTATCTGAACGGAAAACTGGGCGACCTGCAGAAGCAGGTGCCTCATTTCGATAAGCGCCCGTCGGATTTTCAGTATCAGATGCTGGTGCTGAACGTAGCGGATGATTTCTTTAAAGTCCGTTCTCAGGCGGATGCGTCCGCAGAGAAGATCACTTCCATGGAGCAGACGCTCTATGATCTCAAACATGAGCTCGTCACCACCAAGATGCAGCTGGAACATGCCGAGAAAGAAGCGGCGGAGTGGAAATCCGCTCTGGATGAACAGGGCAAACGTCTGGATGAGCTTCGCGAGTCTTTCTTCAAGCATAAGTCGAACTGATTCCGACGGGAGCGCTGCGGTGCTCCCGCTTTTTTCTTTCCGGCAGGAGAGGTCACCGGCCGGTACCGGCCCCACAAAAGGATGAAGTATGCAGAATTCGAATAAAGCGGACGGATCGGATCTGTACCGGAGCCGTCCGCTTCCGGCGGAACTGTTGGCGCCGGCCGGATCGCTGGAGGCTTTTCGAGCCGCCATGGCGGCCGGCGCGGACGCGGTCTATCTCGGCGGGCGCCTGTTCGGAGCGCGCGCCTATGCGGAAAACGCGGATGATACGGAGCTGCGGACCGCGATCGACGAGGCGCACCTGCAGGGAAAGCGCTTATATTTGACCGTCAATACCCTGCTGACGCAGCAGGAGATGGACGGCCGTCTGTATGACTATCTGAAGCCGATCTACGAAGCCGGCCTGGATGCCGCGATCGTACAGGATCTCGGCGTATTCTCGTTTCTTCACCGCGAGTTTCCCGATCTGCCGCTGCATGTGTCCACCCAGATGACCGTGACCGGCGTCCGCGGCGCCCGCATGATGGAAGAGGCCGGCGCCCGGCGCATCGTGCTGGCACGTGAGCTGTCGCTGAAAGAGATCAGCCGGATCACGCGTGAGACCGGCCTCGAGATCGAATGCTTTGCCCACGGCGCGCTCTGTTACGGCTATTCGGGACAGTGCCTGTTCTCGGGCATGATTGGAGGCCGGAGCGGGAACCGCGGGCGCTGCGCGCAGGCCTGCCGGCTGCCGTATGAAGTGCGGGACGGTGAGACCATGCTGACACGCGGACCGCAGCCTGTGCTGAATCTCAAAGATCTCTGCACGCTGGACCGGCTGCCGCAGATGCTGGAGGCCGGCATTTATTCCTTTAAGCTTGAAGGGCGCATGAAGAGTCCGGCTTATACCTACGGCGTCACGCAGGTCTACCGCAGATATCTGGACCTTGCCCTGCAGCACCTGCAGGGGAAAGCCGCCTACCGTGTCGAAGATTCGGACCGTCAGCTGCTTCGGAGCCTGTTTGACCGCGGCGGTTCCACCGACGGCTACTTGTCGCGCCACAACGGCGCCGATATGATCGCGCTGCGCGGACGGCCCGAGGGCCGGATCCCGGACGATCTGACCCGGCGCCTGGCGCAGGAGAGCGCGGACGGCCCGTCGATCCGCCGGCCGGTCGATCTGTCCGTCCGGCTGGCTTTGGGCGAGCCCGCGAAGCTGACCGGGACCGATGTTCTGACAGGACAGGCTGTCTCGGCGGAAGGGGCGG
>CACXFD010000013.1 GCA_902766845.1 uncultured Lachnospiraceae bacterium
CATCGGACCGGAGACCGAGGTGCGCCCCGGCGCGTTCCTGCGCGGAAACATCCTCGTGGGGCGCGGCTGTGTGGTCGGAAACTCCACCGAGCTCAAGAACGTGATTCTGTTCGACGGCGTGCAGGTCCCGCATTACAATTACGTCGGGGATTCGATCCTCGGGTACAAGGCCCACATGGGCGCCGGATCCATCACGTCCAACGTGCGCGGCGATAAGGCACTCGTGAAGGTCCACGGTCCCGAAGGAGACATCGAGACCGGCCGCAAGAAGGTCGGGGCGATGCTCGGGGACGGTACCGAGATCGGCTGCGGCACGGTCCTGAACCCCGGCGTCGTAGTGGGACGCGGGACGCAGATCTATCCGCTGTCCATGGTGCGCGGCTGTATCCCGGCCCACAGCGTCTATAAGACGGACGGCGCCGTGACGCCGGCGGAGAAGCTGACGGACTGAAGGCGTGATCGGAACCCCGGACCGCGGAAGGACCGGACGATCACGTCATCCCGGACTGAGGAAGACAGGCGGCATGAGGAGCCCCGGCCGCGGAGCGTAAAAAGACCGGCCGGGAGGCTGGCTCCCGGCCGGTCCCAGAACGGGCGTGCAGCGGATAATGATCATCCGATGAACGTGACGCGTGTGTCCACGTCATCCGGATCCTTGACGCGCGGATCCGCGTCCAGGCCTCCGAACGGCATCTGGCCGATCAGCTTCCAGGACGCCGGCAGTCCGAACATGGACTTGACCGTGTCATCAATGACCGGATTATAATGATGGAGAGAGGCGCCCACGCCGATCTCTGCGAGCGCGTTCCAGATGTTGATCTGCAGCATCGCGCTGGCCTGCATGGCCCAGCCCTGGAAATACGGCCGGAACAGCTCATGCTTTTCCTCCAGAGCGGCCACGATGTCGTTATCATAGAAGAAGAGGATGGTGCCGAAGCAGCCGCGGAAGCAGGCCCGCTTGTAATCGGCGACCGGCGGGTCGAACGTGCCGATGACCATATCCCAGAACCGGCGGTTCTCCTCGCCGGTCAGGACCACCAGACGGCCGGAACGGCTGTCGAACGCGTCCGGCGTCAGTTCGGTGACTTGTTTGATCAGGTCACGGACCTGTTCGAACGGGACCGGCAGCTCCGGTGTCAGACTGTAGCGGGTGCGGCGTTTTTCCAGTGTTTCGATGATGCTCATAGGGCTTTCCTCCTGTGTGTATTCATTCGGACCGACGGGCCGCCGTGCGAAGCGCCGTGCCGGCAGATGATCCGGCCGTACCGTGCCGGCGGATGACCCGGCTGCGGCGGCCTCGTATACTGTCATTGTATCATACAGTGCACGGTCAGCGCAACGGGACGTATTCTTCGGGCCCCTTTTTCGGGCCCCGGGAAGGGAAAGAGCAGATGAAGAAGATCTGGACAGCTGTCAAGGCGATCCTGGATAAGAGCGGAGAGGACGAACTGGCCATTTACGCGGCGCAGGCATCGTTCTTTATCGTGACGTCCACGCTGCCGCTCATGATGCTGCTGTTCAGCGCGATCAGCTTTATCACGCCGATCACGCCCGAATCGCTCCAGGAGGTCCTGATCGATCTGACGCCGATCCCGCTCCACGCCTATGTGGAAAAGATCTGCCGGGAAATGTTCGCGAACGCGTCCGGCACCGTGGCCGTCGTGACGGCCATCATCGTGCTGTTTACGGCCTCCCGCAGCATCGCGGGAATCGAACAGGGGCTGACGCGGATCTACGGGACCGTGCCGCGGCCCGGCTGGCTGCGCCGCCGCGCCGTGAACATGGGGTATACGCTCGCGATGATCGTGCTGATCATTTTCTTCCTCGGCGTGTTTGCGCTCGGCGACCGTCTGAAGATCCTGCTCGCGACCATCTGGCCGGATTTCCCGATCGATCTGGAGCTGTACGGATACACGTTCACGGTGCGCAACGTCGTCGTGATCGGGATCCTGTTCCTCTTTTTCTTGATGATGTATAAGTTCCTGCCGGGCAAGTTTCCGGACGGACGCAGGCTCTCGCTGATCGGGCAGGTGCCCGGCGCCGTTTTCGCGACGGCCGGCTGGGTCATCTTTTCGTTCTTTTATTCGCTCTACAGCAACAACATGGACCGTCTGTACTTCATCTACGGAAGCCTGACGGCCCTGATCCTGCTGCTCGTCTGGCTCTATTTCTGCATGTCGATCGTATTCTTCGGCGCCGAGGTCAATTTCTACTTTGCCGAGCTGTGGCAGGCCCATCTGGACCGGCGCGAAGAGAAGCGTCAGCAGCGGCGCCGCGCGGCCGAGATGAAGAAGGCGCTCCACACCGCGCAGAAGCGCGGCGGGACCACACAGGAGGATAAGGAAGACCTGCCGTACTGACGCGCCGGACAGAAGCGACCGGACAGAATGAGGCTGGACAGAATGAAACCGGACAGAGTGAGGCCGAACAGCAAGAGACCGGACAGAATGAGGCCGGGCAGGATGAGATCGGACAGGCTGAAAAGGGGTGTGCTTATGAATGATACCGCATCCGGCATCAACGCCGTCACCGTAGACAGGATGATCCGCATCCTGTCTTCTTCCTATGTGTCGCTGATCGAGCGCGGCACGCCGTTCGACCGGTTCCCGTCCGTGATGCTTTGGGGCCCGCCGGGCGTCGGCAAGAGCCAGGGCGTGCGGCAGGCGGCGCGCCTCGTGCAGGAGCGCACGGGCAAACGCGTCGTGATCACGGACGTGCGGCTGCTGCTGTTCAATCCGGTGGATCTGCGCGGCATCCCGACCGCGAACGAGGACCGGACCCTCGCGGTCTGGCTGAAGCCGAAGATCTTCCAGATGGACGAGAGCCCGGACGTCGTGAACATCCTGTTTCTGGATGAGATCTCGTCTGCTCCACCGTCGGTGCAGGCCGCGGCGTACCAGATCACGCTCGACCGCACGGTCGGGGAGCACCGGCTTCCCGATAACTGCCTGATCCTCGCGGCCGGCAACCGCGTGACGGACCGGTCCGTCACCTATAACATGCCCAAGGCGCTCGCGAACCGGCTCTGCCATTTTGAGATCAAAGGCGATCCGGCCTCCTGGCACGACTGGGCCGTTCGGAACGGGATCCATCCGTACGTGACCGGATACATCGAATACGATTCCGGGGCCCTGATGCGCTTTGAGCCGTCGGACGCGGACGTGGCGTTCCCGACGCCGCGCACCTGGGAGATGGTCAGCCGGATCCTGACGGACGTATCGGTGCCGGCCGAGGACATCGACCCGATGATCTGCGGCTGCATCGGCAGCGCGGCCGCGCAGGGCTTCCGTGCGTGGATCAAGCTGAGCGCCGGCGTGCCGGACCTGGCGGACGTGTTTGCCGGCACGGCGTCGGCCGCGGACCTGCTCGGCGAGCAGTATGTGTCGACCCGCCTGGAAAAGGAGCCAGAAGTCCAGATCGCGCTGCGGGCGGCCATGACGGCGTATGCCCGCACGCATGCGGAGCAGGAGAAGATCGACGTGTCGATCGACTTTGCCTGCGGGATGCCGTGGTCGTTCCGCGGAAAGCTCCTGCATGACTACGCGCTGATCCCGGCGCTGCGGCCCCTGCTGGAACGCAACGCCGTCTATCAGACTGCGGTCGGGAACGGGCTCACATGACGCCGAAGCGGATACAGCAGCTCAAACGCAGGCTCCAGGAGGCGCGGTACCGGCTGATGCTGGCCGAGCCGGAGCTGGCGCGCCCGCTCTACGACATGTCGTTCTGGGCCGTCCCGGATCTTTACCGGATGTCCGTGGACCGCGGGAACCTGTATTTTGACGCGGCCTGGCTCACGAAGCTCCCGGACGTCTCGCTCGACTTCATGCTGGCTCACGAGCTTCTGCACCGCGCGATGGGCCACATCAAACGGCCGGCCTATTACCGCGGGGACCGGTTCCATCTGGCCGCGGACATCGCGGTCAACGGCCGCCTGGCGCTGCTCGGATGGCAGTATGAAAAGCTGCCGGGCGTCGGCACGATCCGTTATCAGACATTTCTCCCGAGGCGGGACGGCATGGACCTGACGGCCCTGGAGGCCATGAAGGCCGTCCCGTTCGATCCGGCCCGCATGCCGGCCGCCAAGCGCCGGCAGTATATGATCGATTCGGACGCGTTCTGGGAAGAGGGCCGGATCGCTTCCGGGGAGAAGACGCTGATTCTGTCGCCCGCGGATCCGGAACCGGAGGACCTGCCGGCCCGGAGCTCCCGGACCGGAGGAAACTTTCATTTTATCCGGGATTCGATCACCGATGAGTTTTATCAGTGCCTGAAGCCTGAGGCCCTGTTCGGCGACGCGTATGGGAAGGGGGAAGAACTGCCGCAGCCGGGCTACGATCCGCGCAAAAAGGATTCCTGGGCGCTCCGTTCGTTTCAGACGATCCGCGAACTGCGCGAGACACGGGACATGAAACTCTCGGACAATGCCGGAGACTGGTCCGAGCGAAGCTGGCAGCGCTCCCGGCGGGCCGGACTGGACTGGAGAAGGCTCCTCGATACCTTCATTCAGGAGGAATTGTACGATTACTCGTTCCTGCCGCCGGACCGGCGTTTCCAGGACGGCGGGCTCATGCTGCCGGAGATGAACGTGCGCTCCGAGAGGCCGGGCGAGGTCGTTTTCATGGTGGACACTTCCGCATCGGTCACCCAGGAGATGCTGTCCGCGGTCTGCGGAGAACTCTCCGGCGCGCTGGAACAGTTCGGCGGGCAGCTGAAAGGGACCCTGTGCTTTTTTGACACCCGGGTGTACCGGCCCGTGCCGTTGCCGCTGATCACAGACCTGTCGGCCCGCATTCCCGTGGGCGGAGGCGGAACGGATTACGGATGCATCTTTGCGTCGCTGGCCGGAAAGGACCGGACACAGCTCCCGTCCAGCCTGGTGATCTGTACAGACGGAGAGGCGGCATGGCCTCCCGAAGAGGACGCGCAGGGCGTACCGGTCCTGTGGCTCTTGACACGGGACGATGTAACGGCGCCGTGGGGACGGTCTACCGTGATCCGGGTATAGGAGCGGATCCTGGCCTGCGGGCCGCCGGGAAAAAGCAGAGAAGCAAAAAGCAGAGCAGCAAAAAGGCTGCCGCACCGTTCGGTGCGGCAGCCTTTTTGCTGCTTGATACAGGTGTCGGAAAAACGGATCGCTTTCCTGCGCCGGATCAGTAGGTGATCACGACCGGGGAGCGGAAGAAGCGGGTCGTCGCGAAATCGAGCGTCAGTTTCGCGTTTCCGTTCTTGGTGCCGGTGACGTCGTACGCGCCCCAGACCGCGGCGCGCTGATAGGAATCGGTGTGGGCGGTCACGACCTGCAGGGCGTTGTAGCCGCCGTCCTCACGGTTCAGGCCGGCTGCCTGCCAGACGACGTTCAGGAAGGTGGAGACGCTCAGGTACGGCACGATATCGCGCGTGTCCCCGAGACGGCGCACCGTGCCCTCGCGGGTCAGCCCGGAGATCAGCGGGGAACCGTAGGTGACGGTATTCAGGACGTTGTAGTTCTTTTTGATCGTATAGTCTGCCGCAGCCTGCTGGGCGACCATGCCGCCGAGGCTGTGTCCGGCGATGACCAGATTGGATCCCTTCGGGACAGCCGTCTGGATAGCGGAGCGGACGTTGCGGATGTAGCAGTTGTTCTGCTCAAAGCCGACCAGCAGGTCCGTCCACACGCCGGTGCTCTGGTTGAACGCGAGATCCGTTCCGGACAGGCAGACGACATAGACATCTTTCTTCGTGGTAAAGAGCCAGCTCTTGGTCGTGAGCGTGCCTTTGGTGATCGAGATGGGGCCGTTTGGCTGGCGGTAGGAATAGCCGACCTGAACGAGGCGGGCAAGTTCCGCCGCGTTCGTGAAGGTCACGGTCGCCTTGGCTTCCACCTGGGCCTGCACGGCGTTGATCAGTTCTTCGTTGGATGCTTCGGCTGCCATGGCCGTGGCGGTCATGCCAAAGATCATGACCAGGGAGAGCAGGACAGCCAGGATCGGTTTCAGTCGCTTCATGGGGGCCTCCTTCATGAGATGAACGTCAGCCGGGAACATGGGACCTCCCGCAGTGCCTTCTGCCTTCAGAGTACCGAAAAAACGCCGCGGTGTCAAGGCAAAAACCGCGCGGAGCGGGCTGAAAGCGCCATCCGGGAAAAGACGGAGGGAAAAACAGGAAAAAGAGCAGAAAACAGGACAGACGGGACCGCCGCGGGGCGG
>CACXFD010000014.1 GCA_902766845.1 uncultured Lachnospiraceae bacterium
CTTCCCTCCTTCATCAGCCGCAGCGCCAGGATGAAGAAAAAGAATTCCTCAAAGACCAGCCGCCGGCGGGCCATCTGGAGCTCCGCGTCATCCTGCGGGAAATGGATCGTCTGCAGCGCGAAATTGATCTCGGAGAGCTTATAGCGGCGGCGCAGCAGGTCCGGGAGCGGATCTTCGCGAAGGCCGCCCTGCGCGAGCGCCTGCTCCACGGCCTGGCTGATCTGGCGGTTCGTCAGCCCTTTGGTGAGCCGGTAGACGGGCCGCCGTCCGCCCAGCAGCTTCTGATAATTCTCGACCGTATACATCAGGGCCTGGTCCATCACGAGACCCTTCCCCTTCTGCGTGACGCGGCCGCGGAACACGTAGCGGTTCCCGGCCCGGAGCGCGTTCTTCATATACGGCATATTGAACCAGGTCAGCGTGACGGTCCCGCTGCCGTCCCCGGCCGGGACCGATACGATCTGGAGACGGCCCGCGCGGCGCACCGACGCGTCGCGCCGCAGCACCGCGCAGATCACGCCCGTGGTGTCGGGCCGCAGGGCCGCGATCTCGCCGGGCGCCTCGAACGTCTCGTAATCGCGCGGGTAGAAATGGAGCAGGTCATCGACCGTAAAGACGCCGAGCCGCGCGAACGCGGCCGCCGTCTTCTCGCCGATCCCTTTGAGGCATGTGATCTGCTCCGTCCCCTGCATGGTCTTCCTTCTTTCAAAAGCGGGCCCGGGCTCTCGCCCGGGCCCGCCCGTCTGCTGCTGTTTTTCCGCCGTTTTGCCGGCTGCTCCCCGGCCGCTTCGGGCGGCCTGCCGTGCCGGGTGTTTACTCCACCGACACCATGTAATAATACACGGGCTGTCCGCCGTACTCGAGTTCCACTTCCAGATCCGGATAACGTCCGTTCAGCTCTTCGAGCAGCGACTGCGCGTCGTCCTCGCTGACGCCCTCGCCGTAATAGACGGTCAGCACGCCGCTCTCTTCATCGACCATCTCGCCGATCATATCGAGCGTGGTGCCCCGGATGGACTGGCCCACGGCCAGCAGGCCGCCGTCGCCGAGGCCCATGAAGTCTCCCTCATGGATCTCCCGGTCCTGGATCGTGGTATTTCTCACCGCGAACGTGACCTGGCCGGTCTTGACCGCGCCGATGGCCTCCTGCATATCCGCAAGGTTCTCCTCCTCGGGCCGGCCGTCCACATACGTGACCAGCGCGGTGATGCCCTGCGGCACCGTGGTCGTCGGGACCACGATCAGGTGCTTGTCCTTCTCGATCTTCGCGGCCTGCTCCGCCGCGAGGATGATGTTCTTATTATTCGGCAGGACGTAGATGTTCTTCGCGTGACAGCGCGCCGCGGCCTGCAGGATGTCATCCGTGCTCGGGTTCATGGTCTGCCCGCCCGTGATGATCTGATCCGCGCCGAGCTCCCGGAAGATCTCCGCGAGGCCTTCGCCCGCGCACACCGCGACGAACGCGTCTTCCTTCTCCGGCACGTCCTCTTCCGGCTCTTCGGCCTGTGCGGCCGCCCTGCGGGCTTCCTCGGCCGCCATGTAGGCCTGCTTCTCGCTCTCCTTGAAGAGCTTCTCCTGATGCTCGATCCGCATGTTGTCCACCTTCATGCGGGAGAGCGAGCCGAGCGTCAAGCCCTTTTCAAAGGCCTGGCCGGGATGATTCGTATGCACGTGGATCTTGACGATATCGTCCAGCGAGACGCAGACGATGGAGTCGCCGATGGACTCGAGGAACGCCTTCAGGTCCGCTTCCTCCGCCTCCCCGTACGGTTTTTCCAGGTTGATGATGAATTCCGTGCAGTATCCGAACTTGATGTCCGACGTTTCCAGCTCCGCCGACGACACCGTCCGGCTGCCCGAGGACGCTGCCTCCGCCTTCATCTCTCCGGTCGCGAGCGGCACCTCCTTCCCCTCGAACGCGTCCAGCGCGCCCTCCAGGAAGACGATCAGGCCCTGTCCGCCCGAATCCACGACGCCGGCCTGCTTGAGCACCGGCAGAAGCTCCGGCGTCTGCGCCAGCGCGGTGCGTCCCTCCTCAAGGATCTGCGTCACCATCTCCCCGAGCGCGATGCCTTCCTGTCCGGCCAGCTCCACGGCCTTCTCCGCCATGCGCCGCGCCACGGTCAGGATGGTGCCCTCCTTGGGCTTCATCACGGCCTTGTACGCGGTCTCGGTGGCCCGCTGCATCGCGGCGGCCAGCAGCGGCACGTCGATCCGCTCCGCCTCCTTGATGGCCTTGCAGAAGCCCCGGCACAGCTGGGACATGATCACGCCCGAGTTGCCGCGCGCCCCGCGCAGCGATCCCGACGAGATGGCCTTCGACAGGCCCTCGAACCCGGGCTCCGCGAGCGCAGCGACCTCCGTCACGGCGGCCATGATGGTCATGGTCATATTGGTGCCGGTGTCTCCGTCCGGCACCGGGAATACGTTCAGTTCGTTGATCCAGTCCTTCTGATCGTCCAGGCGCCAGGCCCCGGCCAGAAACATCTTCTGAAGCAGGGCGGCGCTGATGGTCTGTTCCATTTCCGTTCTCCTCCGCTCTTTCAGTCGATGACCCGCACGCCTTCGATGTGGATGTTGATCTTCTCCACCTCGATGCCGCAGAACTGTTCCACCTGGTATTTGACGCTCTCGATCAGGTTATCCGCCACCGCGCGGATGCTGACGCCGTACACCACGATCACGTGGAAGTCCAGCACGAGCTTTTTGTCCTCCGTCACCTCCACGGCCACGCCGTGGTTGAGCCGTTCGCGCCGAAGCAGCTTGACCAGTCCGTCCTTCATGCTGACAGCGGCCATGCCGACGACGCCGAAACATTCGATCGCGAGCGATCCCGCATACTGCGCGATCACATCGGTATTCACAACGATATCCCCGAGGGGATTGCTGCTGCGAAGCTTCATATGTCTGCCTCCGTTTCTCACAGGGTGATCGACTGCATAAATCCTGAGATTACAGTATAGCGTATTCCGCGGAAAAAATCCATCTTTATTTATGTATTTTTATGCAAAAGACGTGCATTCGAATGCATCCGGCCCCGTCCGGACGGGCACGGCCGGGGCGGCCCCCGAAAAAAGTTCGGATTTGCGTAAATTCCGCTTGCATTTTTCCGGACCATCTGATAAAATGTCTCATGCTATGGGCCGGCTTTGGTATCATTCGACTGCAGGTCACATGGGAAATCAGTGAAGGAGGTGCAGTCATGGCGAAATGTGCAATCTGTCAGAAGGGAGCTCACTTCGGAAACGCTGTGAGCCATTCTCATAGAAGATCCAACAAGATGTGGAAATCGAACGTCAAGAGCGTTCGCATCAATGTGAACGGCGCCGCGAAGCGAGTGTATATTTGTACGTCCTGCCTTCGTTCCGGCTACGTGGAGAGAGCGTAAGCCTCGTCTCACACAAAAAGAAGAAAGACCCGCCGCGGCCTGACGGCTGCGGCGGGTCTCTTTTTGAGTTAAGAAGCTTCCGAACGGAGCTTTTCCTGGATGAACCGGTCTGTTTCCTCCGGCGTCAGCTCCAGCGCGACCGACAGTTCCTGCAAAAGCTTCTCCTGGGCCACCCGGAAATACCGCTGGTCCACTTCCGTGAGCCGCTTCCCGTTGGTGATCCGATCCTGTTTCCTCTGGTAGATGGTCTTGGTGATACGTACAAGATCCGTGCAGTCCAGACAGCCGGAGCGGTACAGTACGTCATGGTACTCCTGCTCGCGGCGCTTTTCATTCGAGACCCACACCTCTTCCGTGTCCGTGAACCCTTCGATACAGGCAATGGCCTGCTCCTTCGTGAGCACGGGGCGGAGCTTGTCCGCTTCCTGCTCGACCGGAAGGTAATGCATGCTGCCCTTTTTGTACAGCGGACGGAGGGAATAGAACTTTTTCCCTTTCGTGCGGGGGCTGATGCCCGGATCCCCGATCGCTTCGATCCGGCAAGGGCCCTCGACACCGTAGATGACGGTCTCTCCGACCTGGTAGGCCATGCGCTCCCCCTTTCAAAAGAACCCGGTATCCGCCCCGGATACCACAGCGCGTGACGTATGGCTTTTCCTTCCGAAAAGTATACTCTTCCACCTGTAGTATACCAGATTCGGGGCGTTTTGTCACAGGCACATTTCTCCAAAAAAGTCTATGCCGATTTGTTCAACAATACCGCAAAAAGCGCATGGAATCGTGCTTTCTCAGGTTTTCTCCTTCATTTATTTCCGGTAATTTCCGTTATTTTTTAATCATTCCGGACAGCAAAAAAGCCCCGGCTCGCCGGGGCTTCTGACATCATTTGAAAAAGGTTCATTTCAGGAACGCGAGCACGTTCTCTTTCATCGCGGAGATATCGCAGACGGTCCGGTGCCGCACCGGTGCGCTGCGGACCTCGTTCACCGCTGCCGGGACCGGCCAGCCGGTCTCCTGCGCCATGCGGTCCGCGAGGGCAAAATCGTCCGCGGCGGTCACGCCCGGACAGACCGCACCCATGACCGTGCCCGTGAATTTAAACGGGCTGGCCGTGGAGACGACCACGGTGGGCGTATCGTCCCCGGTCTCCTTCCGATAATCCTGATATACCGATGACGCAACGGCCGTATGCGGGTCCAGCAGGTACTGGTACGTGTTCCAGACCCGCGCGATCTCCGCGGCGGTCTGCTCTTCGTCCGCGTAGCCGCCGGCGAAATCCGTCAGCTTTTCCTTCATGTCCGGCGTCAGTTCATATGCGCCGTCCTTCGTGAGCCGCGCCATCAGGTCGCGGTCCTTCCCCGCGTCCTCTCCGCCCAGCTCATAGACGAGGCGCTCGAGATTGCTCGAGATCAGGATATCCATCGACGGCGACGTGGTCAGATAGAACGGCCGGCGCCGGTCGTATGTGCCGGTCGAAAAGAAATCGAACAGGACCCGGTTGCGGTTGGAGGCGCAGATCAGCTTGCCGACCGGCAGGCCCATCTTCTTCGCGTAATACGCGGCCAGGATGTTTCCGAAATTCCCGGTCGGGACCGTGAAGTTCACCGGATCTCCCTCGCGGATCTCCCCTTCGCGCAGCAGGCGCGCGTACGCATGGACATAATACGCGATCTGCGGGACCAGGCGGCCGATGTTGATCGAATTCGCGGACGAGAACCGCATGCCGCGCCGGTCCAGTTCCTCCCGCAGGGCTTCATCGCCGAGGAGCTGCTTGACGCCGGTCTGGGCGTCATCGAAGTTCCCGCGCACGGCGATCACGCAGGTGTTCTCTCCCTCCTGGGTGACCATCTGGCGCTCCTGGATCGGGCTCACGCCGCCGTGCGGGTAAAAGACCGCGATCCGCGTGCCGGGCACGTTCGCGAAGCCCGCGAGCGCGGCCTTGCCGGTATCCCCGGACGTGGCCGTCAGGATCACGATCTCCTTCCGGTCCTGCTGACGCGCGGCCGCCGCGGTCATCAGGTGCGGCAGGATGGACAGCGCCATGTCCTTGAACGCGATCGTCTTCCCGTGATACAGTTCCAGATAATAGACGTCTCCGACCTTCGCAAGAGGGGCGATCTCGGGCGTATCGAATTTCTCATCATACGCGCCCGCGCAGCACGCGCGCAGCTCCTCCTCCGAAAAGTCCGTCAGGAACGCGTGCAGGATCTCGTACGCGAGGTCCGGATAGGACAGCCGGGACAGCTCCCCCAGGCTCAACGGAAGCGCGGGGATGCGGTCCGGGACAAACAGGCCTCCGTCGGGCGCGAGGCCGGTCAGGATAGCTTCGGACGCCGTGACCGGTCCGAAGCCGCGGGTGCTGTAATAAGCGATCTCTTTCATGTCTTCTCTCCGAAACGGATGGTCTGCGGGATGATCGGCGCGGCCCGGCAGGCGGGCGTCGGCTGACAGTCTCACCATAACACAGAGCCGCGGTCTCTGCAAGAGGACCGCGGCCCGCTTTTTTCTTTTTCAGGGCTTACGCCTGCTCGTTGACGTAGTTGACCAGTCCGCCGGCGCGGATGATCTTCTGGATGAATTCCGGGAACGGCTGTCCCTGGAAGCTCTGTCCGGTCGTTTCGTCCGTGATCACGCCGCTGTCGAAATCGATCCGGACCTGATCGCCGGCGCCGATGGCCTTGGCGGCTTCCGGGCACTCGATGATCGGCATGCCGATGTTGATCGCGTTGCGGTAGAAGATCCGCGCGAAGCTCTCCGCCACGATGCACCCGGTCCCGCAGGTCTGGATCACCTGCGGCGCGTGCTCGCGCGATGAGCCGCAGCCGAAATTCTTGCCGGCCACGATGATGTCCCCGGGCTGCACGTTCTGAACGAAGGTCTGATCGATGTCCTCCATGCAGTGCGACGCCAGCTCCTCCTTATCCTGAATGGCCAGATAACGGGCCGGGATGATGACGTCCGTATCCACGTTGTCCCCGTATTTGAAAACACGTCCCTTGACTTCCATGGTGTTTCCCCTTTGGTGTGATGATCTCAGTCTTTACAGTGTCCGCGGGTCCGTCAGATAGCCGGTCAGCGCGCTGGCCGCGGCCACGGCCGGGCTGGCCAGATAGACTTCCGACGCCGTGTGGCCCATGCGGCCCACGAAGTTCCGGTTGGTGGTCGAAACGCAGCGCTCCCCGGCCGCCAGGATGCCCATATATCCGCCCAGGCACGGGCCGCAGGTAGGCGTGGAGACCACGCAGCCGGCTTCGATGAAGTCCTTCAGGTACCCCTTCTCCAGGCACTCGAGATAAATGGCCTGTGTAGCCGGGATCACGATCACGCGCAGCCCGTCCGCGACCTTTTTGCCGCGCAGGATGTCCGCCGCGATCTGCATGTCCTGCATGCGTCCGTTGGTGCAGGAGCCGATGACCACCTGGTCCATCTTCACCCGGCCGATCTGATCGAACGTGCGGGTGTTCTCCGGCAGGTGCGGGAACGAGACCGTAGGCTCGAGCGCGGACAGATCGATCTCATAGGTCTTTTCATAGACCGCGTCCGGATCCGCCTCATAGACCGTATACGGCTTCTGACCGTGGGCCTTCATGTATTCGACGGTCTTCTCGTCCACCGGGAAGATTCCGTTCTTTCCGCCGGCCTCGATCGCCATGTTGCAGATCGTGAAGCGGTCGTCCATCGTCAGGGACGCCACGCCCTCGCCGGCAAATTCCATGGACTGGTACA
>CACXFD010000015.1 GCA_902766845.1 uncultured Lachnospiraceae bacterium
ACATCAAAACCTCCCGCCCGCGCGGACCGCAACATCTGGCCGGACCGCCTTTTTATGCCCACAAGATGTTGCGGTCCACTGCTGCGGTCCACGCAGTGCGGCCGCCGGGCAAGGCCCGGGCGGCCGCACTGTTATTTCCTTATTTTATTATCGTTTCGATCACCGGTCTATGATCGGTCGAGGGATCGCCGTCAGCGTCTTTGCATCCCTCCGCAGCGCCGACCGCTTCCCGGGGATCAGCCGCCCTCGGGCCTCGCTCGTGTGACGCAGCCATCTGCCGCTGCTCCTTGCCGCTGCTCCTTGCCGCTGCTCCTTGTCCGTTACTCCATGTCGCAGACGGTCCCCATAAACAGCACCTGACCGGACGGGCCGGTGACCGCAAACAGGAACGGCCGGTCCAGCCTGAATTCCACGCGCTCGTTCGGAGGCATCGCCGCCCCGGCCATGGCTGCCACGGTATAGGCCGCCGCCTCCACGCCCTCTTCATCGATCTTGACGCGGGCCGCCTGCAGCACCTGCGAGAGCCATACCGGCGTCTCTTCGGTCAGCGGCGAGAAATCCGCCCGTCCCGGCTCAAACGCTGCCGTGATCCCGAGGCTCCGGAGCTGTTCCGTCAGGTCTGCCCGCTCGGACACATCGAACTTCGGGACAGAGCTGTCCACGATCACATGTTTGCAGTTCTCGTACTCGCAGTACTCGCCCTTCTCATCGCGGCCGGTAAAGGTCAGGATGCTGTAGACCTCCGGATCCGACAGCAGTTCCGTCACGTCCACTCCCTCGTCCGGAAGGAAGAACCACATGCGTCCGCTCTCGAGCAGCTGATCCCCGATCGCCGCGAAGCGACTGCCCCAGTAGTATTCCTTCGCCATGGACTGATTCATATACGTGACGGTCTGATTGCCCGAAACGCCGTGGAAGACGCCCTGCCGATTCTCTTCCTTCCAGTATTCCTCCTGCCACTTGGCACTCAGATACAGCGCGTTCGCAAGGACCGCCGCGCTCTCCGGATCAAAGCTCTCCTGCGATGCCTGCTCGTCCAGCAGCCCGCCGGTCTGCTCCGAGAGCCACGTCCGGAACGCCGCGTCATAAGCAGGGTCTCCGAACGGGCCGGCAAACGAGGCCGCCTGATGGATCTGCGTCAGCCGGTCGATCGTCTCCTGCTTATAAGAAATGCCGCTGCGAAGCCACAGTGAAGAGGCGATGCGGCTGACCGCCGCCCCGTCATCCTGATAGTTCGCGGTCCAGACGTCCCGCATGACCCGGCGCGTTTCCTCGGCGCTGTCCGTGCCGATCACGCCGAGCAGCTGCTCCCGCGTACTGCCGTCCGTCACTTCGGACAGCATGCCGAGCGTCAGATACAGGCTCAGCGGGGACCAGACCGTGTTCTTTTTTTCCGTCCCCATGACCGCGGCCGCGGTCCGTTTCAGGAACTCCCCGTACGGTGTCCACGTGCGCTCGGCCGCTTCATAGCGTTCTTTTCGCTGGGCGGCCACGGCAGCATAGTCCCGCGCGCGGCCTGCCTCAAACAGATCCTCGTTCACAGCGGACATGGCCTGCTCCGGGTATTCGGGCATGCCCATCTGCGTCACCGCGGAAGCGGCCGGTGTCACCTGTCCGGCTCCCGGATCCGTTTCGGGCTCCGTTTTGATGATATCCTCCGCGGTCTCCTGCCGGGTCGGGGCCGCCTCGGTCGCCGGCGTGTCCGTCTTTTTTGCGCATCCGGGCATCACGATCATTCCTCCTGCCAGTGTCAGAGCCAATAAGATCGACAGCACTTTCTTCCGCTGTCCCCGCGGGGAAGCGGTCTTTCGCATCTCGTTCATACGCGCCTCCTGCCCATGTTATCCGGGCTGTGCAAAGACCGGCCGGGCCGGTCCCATGCCTGTTCTCCGTCTTTACTATATCATCCGGAGACCGCGCAAGTCTTTACGCGTCCCTTACGCTTTTCTGACAAAAAAGGCCGGGCGGCCTGCCGGTCAGCCGAGGAAGATCTCCCCGAGCTTTTCCAGCAGACCGCCGTCGTAAAAGAATGTCAGGATCTTGCTGTCCGCGATCTCTCCGATCAGCGGCTCGGCCCATCCGGCGCCGACCGCGGCGGAGGACGATACCACGGTATGGAACAGCCACAAAAGCAGCGTGGCCGTGATCAGTCCGAACAGGGCTCCGAACGTTTTGTTGACGCCGTGGAGGACCGGGATCTTGGAGATCACATCGGTCGCGGCCAGGATCAGGTGAAACCCGATCACGAGCATCAGGCATGTCAGCACGAACGACAGCGCCGAAATGATCTTGTACGCCAGTTCATGTCCGACGAACTCCGCGAAGGTCGTGACCTTGGCCTTGCACATGGCTTCCGGCGAATAATCCTTCAGGATGGCCTTTTTCCAGGTCTCCGGGATCGTCACGCCTTCCAGGCTCTCTTCTTCCGTGGGCCGGGACCCGGCCGCCTGGTCGATCCGTTTTTCCACCGCCTCGGCGATCACGGTACGGGTATGGTCATACAGGTTGGTCTGTTCCACCAGGAACGTGGTGACGACCGGCCGCAGAAAGCTCACGATCACCATGGCCAGCACGACCACAGCCAGCGTGACCGCGATCTTCAGGAACCCCTTCACGTATCCGATCACGGCTCCGATCAGCAGGGCGGCTGCCGTGATGATCAGCATCCAGTGTCCGCTCATCGATCCTTTCCCTCAAAATGCATGCGGCGCAGGATCAGGCAGCCGTCGCGGTCATACTTCTTCTCGAACAGCTTATGGCGGGCCTCGGCCGCGTCCGCGGCGGCTTCCATCATATCCACAGCCAGCTGCTCGGTCAGTTCTTCCCCGTTCTGCTGCTTTTCATAGGCCAGCTTTTCGACGCACTCGAGCGCGTCGCCCTCAAACGAGCACTCGATCTCTTCGGCGTAGGCGCGGATCCGCCGCATGAAGGCGTCCCGCTCCTCCTTGGCCGCCGCTTCCGCCGCGCGCTTTTCCTGCTGCGAGACCATCTCCGCCGACGCGCCGTTTTCCGCCGCGCGCCGCAGCTGCTCGCATCGCTCCGCGTAGATCTGAAGGCGCGTCTCGAGCGACTCCCGCGTGTCCGTCAGGATGATGCGCATCGCACGGTCCGTTTCCGCCGCGCGGCTGATCTCCTCCAGGCATTTATCCGACAGCTGTGCTGCGTGCAGGACCACAAGATCCGCGCCGGTCAACTTCTCCATAGAACGGGCAAATCCAAGCTCATTCAGCCGGTCCGCCTGCACCTTGGCCGCTTTGCGGGCCGGCGCGCCGGCCTGCCTTCCCTCTTTCAGGACGGCCGATGCCGCGTGCAGGGCTCCTTCTTCCGTATCCGCGTACACACAGCGATACGGCGATCCGGTCTGCACGGAAGGCTGCGGTTCCGGTGTGGGGACAGGCTCCGGCGTGGGCTTAGGTTCCGGCATGGGAACGGGTTCCGGCGTGGGAGCGGGCTCCTCCTCCGCTGCTTCCGCGACCGGGCGGATCACGATCTGATCCATGTTCAGCTGCAGTGCCGGGGCCTCCGGCTCATCAGCAGGAGCCGCCGCGGCTTCCGCCGTGATCTCTTTGGCAGTCTCTGCCGCTTCCGCAACAGTCTCTTCCACGGTCTCCGCAGCTTCCGAAGCAGTCTCTTCCACGGCCTCCGCGGCTTCCGCAGCTTCCGCAGCGGCTTCTTCAGCCGTCTCCGCGGCTTCTACAGCGGCTTCTTCGACCGTCTCCGCGGCTTCTGCAGCAGCTTCTTCGACTGCATCCGCGGCTTCCGCAGCGGCTTCTTCAGCCGTCTCCGCCACCGTCTTTTCCGCGGGCTCCTCGGTCTCCATCAGTCCTGCGACCGACGCCGCCAGCCCGGCCGTCAGCAGTTCCTCCGCGGATGCTGCTTCCGGTTCTCCGGCCGTCTCCGCCGCGTCGTCCCTCTCGCCAGCCTCGGCCGGCTCTTCCTCCGTCATTTCCGCCTCGGCCGACTCTTCAGCCGCGGCCTCCGCTTCATCTTCGAATTCGAATTCTTCCGCCCCGGCCGGCTCTTCCTCCCGCACGGACGGCACTTCTTCAAAAACGCCGTCCGGAACGTCCGCCTCGGTCTCCGCGGCCTCATTCATCACCGGCTGTGCGGCAGGCAGATCTTCCGCGCTTTCCGCCGTCTCAGTCTCCGCGGCCGGTGCGGCATCGTACTTGCCTTCCAGCTCCAGCGCGACCTGGCGGGCCTTTTCTTCATAGACGTCCGCGTGTTCGGCGCGCTCGAGCTGGGCCGGCGTCAGCGGCTCATACTGCTTCTTGAGCTCCATGGCCTTTTCCACGTACGGACCGAAGCCGAACCACAGGATGATCTCATCGCAGAGCTTGACGCAGTCGTCGCGCCGGTCCGCCCGGCGGTACAGCTCCGCCAGCTCCACGGCCCATTTTTCATCGAACTCGCGGGCCTTGTATGCCTCCAGCACCGAGATCTGCTTCTCGAGCGGCTCTTCGCGGCCCGCGGCGATCTTGTAGCGCAGGATATACTTCCCCAGATCGTTGGGGGCGACCGCCATGTACTCCTTGTAGAACATGGCCGCGTCGCGGAAATTGCGTTCCTTCACGGACAGTTCCGTCAGCTGGTACAGCAGACGGCGGCCGACGGGCGACTTCTCATACGAGACCATCAGCACGTCCTTGGCGTCCTGATACCGGCCCAGTTCCTCGTAGATCTGGGCGACCTGGCTCAGCAGGCGCTGGTTGCCTTCCTTGCTCCAGTCGATCGCGTCCGCGATCTGCGCCGCTTCCTCATACTGGCCGGACTCGAGCAGCCGCTTCATTTTTTCCACTCGGACGTTGTACTCGAACTTATCCAACTTCTCCACCTCGTCTATGCAGATTTTTGCCGCGTCCGCCGCGGCCGGACTGTCTGTTTTCCTATCTTCTCACGCCGCATCACAGTTCCACGCGGCCTTCCAGCGCGCGCAGGAGCGTGACCTCGTCGATGTATTCGAGGTCGCCCCCGACCGGGACCCCGCTCGCGATCCGCGTGACCTTGATGCCGGTCGGACGGATCAGCTTGCTCAGGTACATGGCCGTGGTCTCGCCCTCCAGACTGGAGTTGGTCGCGATGATGACCTCTTTGACGTCGCCCTGCAGGCGCACCATCAGTTCCTTGAGCCGGATGTCGCCGGGGCCGATGCCGAGCTGCGGCGAGATCGCGCCGTGGAGCACGTGGTAGACGCCGTCATACCGGCCGGTCTTCTCGTACGCGGCCAGATCGCGCGGGTTCTCCACGACCATGATCGTGGAATGATCCCGTTTCTCACTGGCGCAGATCGGGCACAGCTCGCGGTCCGTCAGCGTGCAGCACACCTTGCAGTATCGGATGTTCTTCCGCACGTTGACCATCTTTTCCGCCAGCTGCTCCACCTGCTCCTCGGGCATATGGATGATATGGAACGCCAGCCGCTGCGCCGATTTGGCGCCCACGCCGGGAAGCTTGCCGAGCTCTTCGATCAGGCCCGACAGCTGATTTCCGTAGTATTCCATTTAGAATAACCCGCCGAGGCCGCCGGTCAGCTGTCCCATGGACGAGGACGCGTCCTCTTCCATCTTCTTCCACGCCTCGTTCATGGCCGCGGTGATCATGTCCTCGAGCATCTCGACGTCTTCCGGATCCACCGCGTCGGGATCGATATGTACGCGCACGACCTCTTTTTTACCGGACACGGTGATCTCTACCGCTCCGCCGCCGGCCGCCGCCGTATATTCCTTCTCCTCCAGCTCTTTCTGGCGCTCTTCCATCTGGCGCTGCATGCGCTGGGCCTGCTTCATCAGGTTGTTCATGTTTCCGGGCATGCCGCCCGGGAAGCCTCCGCGTTTTGCCATGGTCTCTTCCCCTTGTTCTCTGTATTTGGATGCGGGCCGCGCGGCCCCGGTCTCTTCAGCGGATCCATGACGGCGCCCCGGCCGTCAGTCTTCGTCTTCGGCGCCGTCTCCGGCCCCGTCCGTCTCCTGCGTCAGTTCCATATGGAACACCGACTGCAGCTCCTGTTCACTGACCACATAGCGGGTCTGCGGTTCATCCTTCTCGCGTGCCCGCGCCCGGTATTCCACCTGCCGGCCGGCGATGTCGGCCGTAGCGGCAGCCAGATCCTGCAGCACCTGCGGACGCCCGCCGTAGTAGCATTTGAGCGCGTCCGGGAACACGAGTCCGACGACGCCTTCCTCGATGGGCTCCAGCTCCACGCCCTTGAGTCCGGCCTGATAGGAAAAGCTCGACAGCGCCCCGACGATGCGGCGCCACTGTTCTTTGAGCTCGTTCAGGTCCTGCAGCTGCAGCTTCGGGACTTTCTTCACGACCACCGGCCGCTCCGGCTGCGGCTGCGCCGCGGGAGCCGCCGCGGTGAAGTTCCCTTCCGCGAGCCTGGCCTCGAGCTGGCGCACGCGTTCCGTCAGCGACGCGATATCGGTCTCCATCTGCGGCCGCGACAGCCGGATCAGGGCCGCCTCCGTCAGGACGCGCTGGTCCGGCGCGTACCGCATGCGGTTCAGCAGTTCCGCGAAGATCCGGATGCAGCGGACCAGCGTCTGCTCGTCGGCCTGCTGCGCCATGGCGCCCAGCCGCGCCCGGTCCTCGCTCGTCATATCGATCAGTTCTTCTCCGGCCGTGCCCGTGGTCTTCAGGATCAGCAGGTCCCGCAGATACCAGGTGAAATCCGCCGCGAACCGCGACAGCTCCCGGCCCTCCGAAAGGACCCCGTCCAGCAGCCGGATGCAGGCGGCCGTGTCGCCGCGCATCGCGGCATCGAACAGCCGGTGATAGACTTCGTAATCCACCTCGCCGAGGACGGACAGCACGCCGTCGTAGGTGAGCTTCTGTCTGTCGTAGAACGCCGTGCACTGCTCGAGCAGGCTGATGGCGTCACGCATGGACCCGTCGCCGCGGCGGGCGATGTACCGGAGCGCTTCCTCCTCCGCCTCCACGCCCTCCGCCCGCAGCATCTCATCGAGGCGCGCGCGGATGGTCTCCAGCGGGATGCGCTTGAAATCATAGCGCTGGCAGCGGGACAGGACCGTCGGCAGGATCTTGTGCACTTCCGTGGTGGCCAGCACGAAGATCACGTAGGACGGCGGCTCTTCCAGCGTCTTGAGCAGCGCGTTGAACGCGCCCGGCGACAGCATGTGCGCTTCGTCGATGATATAGACGCGGAAGCGTCCGTCCGCAGGCGGGTACTGGACCTCCTCGACGATCTCGCGGACGTTGTCCACGCCGTTGTTGGAGGCCGCGTCGATCTCCACCACGTTCATGGCCGCGCCGGCCAGGATGGCCCGGCACGAGGCGCACTCGTTGCAGGGGCTCCCGTTCACCGGATGCTCGCAGTTGACCGCGCGCGCCAGGATCTTCGCGAGCGTGGTCTTGCCGGTGCCCCGCGTCCCGCAGAACAGGTACGCGTGCCCGGTCTGCCCGGTCTGCACCTGGTGGCGCAGGGTCTGCACGATGGCGTCCTGGCCCTTGACCTCGTCAAAGGTCTGCGGCCGCCATTTGCGGTATAAAGCCGTATACGCCATAACTCTTTCCTCAGTCTCCGAAGCTGATGCCCAGGAGCCTTGCCTCCTTCACGAGCGACCCGTCCGGATCCACGGTCTTCAGTTTCCCCGCCACGTCCTGCAGCGGCGTTTTAGTGATCTCATTGTGCACGATGCTGACCATATAGCCGAATTCGCCGCGCGAGATCATCTCCGCCGCGCTCACGCCGAGACGCGTCGAGAGCACGCGGTCAAACGGGCACGGGCTGCCGCCGCGCTGCGTATGGCCGGGCACGGTCACGCGCACCTCCTGGCCGCACAGGGCTTCGAGCTGCGCGCCGATCTTATAGGCCACCGAAGGATAGACCGGCTCGTTCTTCCGCTTTTCCTTCAGTTCTTTCTTCTTCATGCCTGCCTCATCCTGCGGGACCGCTCCCTCGGCGCAGGCAATGATCGAGAACCGGTGGCCGGCCCGTGAACGCTTCTTCACGGCTTCCGCCACTTTTTCGATATCATACGGGATCTCAGGGATCAGGATGATGTCCGCGCCTCCGGCGATGCCGGCGTGAAGCGTCAGGTGGCCCACCTTGTGGCCCATGACCTCCACGATGAAGATCCGGCCGTGCGACGCCGCCGTGGTATGGATGCTGTCGATGGCCGCCGTCGCGATATTCACGGCGCTCTCGAACCCGAAGGTCTGGTCCGTGCCCCACAGATCATTATCGATGGTCTTCGGAAGGCCGATCACGTTCAGCCCTTCCTCGCGCAGCAGGTTCGCGGTCTTCTGGCTGCCGTTGCCGCCCAGGACCACGAGGCAGTTCAGGCGAAGCTTGCGGTACGTCTGCTTCATGGCCTCGACCTTGTCCAGCCCGTTTTCATCCGGCACGCGCATCAGCTTGAACGGCTGGCGCGACGTCCCAAGGATGGTGCCGCCTTCCGTCAGGATCCCGCCGAAATCCTTCGGCGTCATCATGCGGTAATCCGCGTAGATCAGGCCCTTGTAGCCTTCTTCGAAGCCGATGATCTCGACGTCTTCATACATCTCATAGAGGGCCTTGGCCACGCCGCGCATGGTGGCGTTCAGGCTCTGGCAGTCACCGCCCGAAGTCAGCATTCCGATTCTCATGGATCCACTTCTCCCGACGTAAAATGATGGCACAAAACTACCCTTCATTATAGTACAAAGAAGGGCGATGGGCAAGTATTATCCGCATCAGCGAAGCGGAGCATATTCACTGGTTCTCGCAGGTTCATCCGCATCAGCGAAGCTCCAGACCGCTTCGCGCTCTGGGGCTCGCAGGCTCGCGGCGCATATTCGTCAAAGGGACCGGGGGAGAAACATGCGTTTCTCCCCCGGTCCCTTTTCCTCATATGCTTGCTTCGCTGATGCGGACATCCGCGCGCTCTGCTTCGAAACGGACTAACAGGCGTTACCGCAGCAGACGGCTCGGTCCAGGCTCCCTCACGGCACACGGGATGACTTGCTTAGTGCTGCTTCGTTCCCGACCTGACACGGTTCACAAGGTCCCGTTGCGTAAGACCCAAACGTCAATACCACTTACTGCGGGCAGCCCCACCGGCCCGGCCCTCAGACAGAGCATCACCCCTGCTCAGGCGGATTGCAGGTACAGGGCTCCGCCACGTCCCCGGCTGCGCGGAAAGGTGAATGCTTTTTCAGTGCACGGACTAGTATACCCGTGCGGTCATAAAATGTCAATCGGCTTTCGGAGAGCACGGCTCTCCGGCTTCCGCGGCGGCCTTCACAGCCTCTGCCGTGTCGGAGTCCTGCTTTTCGGCCTCTTCCTCTTCTCCGGCGTCCGCGGCCCGCGCCGCCTTCTCGCTCTTCAGCCGCACGCGCAGCTGCTTGAAGAAGGTCTGCAGGACCTGCGAGCACTCCTCGCCCAGCACGCCTTCGGTGATCTCTACCTGGTGGTTGAACGCCGGCTCCTGCAGCAGGTTCAGGATGCTTCCGGCACACCCCGCCTTCGGGTTCCGGCACCCCATCACCACGCGGTCGATCCGCGACTGCACGAGCGCGCCGGCGCACATCTGGCACGGCTCCAGCGTCACATACATCGTGCAGCCCTCGAGGCGCGAGTCGCCCAGCCGGCGGCAGGCCTTCCGGATCGCGATCAGCTCCGCGTGCGCCAGTGTCGTATGGTCCGTCAGGCGCCGGTTGTATCCGCTCCCGATGACCCGTCCGTCCCGCACGATCACGCAGCCGATGGGGACCTCGCCGAGCGCCGCGGCCTTCTCTGCAAGCTTCAGCGCGCGGCGCATGAAGCGGATGTCGGCCTTCTCCCGTTCAGCTGCTTCGCGGTCCCGCGCCGCGTCCGGCAGCGCGGGCGCGCCGCTCTCCCCGTTCATGCGGCTCACTTCTTGCTGCCGCGGGAGCGGTAGATCTGCACGGCCTCGGTCAGGTTGGCCGGGTTCTCGGAATCCACGATGTTCAGGATCTCATCGAGCTTGTCCGCGGCCATGTTCTCCTTGCCGATCACGGTCTCATAATCCTGCGAGATCGCGATGGTGCGGCTGCGGATCTCGTCCTCGGCCTGACGGCGCCGCGCGATGCGGTCGTTCAGTTCTCCTTCGAGCGTTTCGAGACGCTCGCGGTTGTTCTCCTGGATCTCCTGGCGGATCATCGGATCCGTCTGCTGCTCGAACAGGTTGATCGCATCGGCCTTCTGCTGCTCCAACCCGGCGATCCCGGATTCGAGCTCGGCGATGTTCCGGTCAAACTCGCCGAGATCATACATCTCATCGTTCTTGTCCTTGCGGATGCCCTTCTTGATGCGGGCGATGCGGCCCTTGTTGGACGCGATCTTCTGCCGCAGGAGCTTGCCCTCCTTGAGCGGCGCGTAGTGACGGACCTTGACCAGGTTGTTGATCACGATGTACACCACGACGAAAACGATCAGGAACGCGACGGCGATCAGGATGAAGTGCAGGGGCTTGCGCTTGGCGGCCGGTATCAGCGCGTAGATGATGCCGGGGATGCCGGCGACCCAGATCAGCGCCGTCAGCGCAAAGATCAGGATCTCCTTCAGGCTGCCCGGGAAGAACAGGGCATAGAAGAACCCGTTGTTGCAGATGCCCGGCACGGCCTTCTGCGAGAACAGCTCTTTGATCTGCGTCTTCAGGCCGGAGTTCTGGGCCACCAGGCTGGCGGTCTCCTCCTCCATCCGGTTTTTCACGCCTTTTTCGCGTTCTTTCGCGCGCTTGTTCTTTTCCGCGCGGAGCTTCTCCTGCTCCTTGCGAATCTGCGAATCATAGGTCTCCGCCAGCTCATCGCGGCGCTTCTTGACCGTCGACTGGATCTCGTCCGCCACGGCCTTGCGCTGGCCCGACAGCTCCCGGTCCAGTTTCTTCTCTTCCGCCGTCACGGTATCCAGCGTATCCTTCCAGTTCTCCAGCTCGATCACCGCGGTGCGGGCGCTCTGCAGATATTCTTTCTGGTCCACGATCGCCATTCCGGTCCCCCCTTGTTTATGAATTCGATACGGATCGATGCAGACGCATATTTCTTTAGTATAAAGTATAGCACACTTTACGGGGCGTGCAAAGAGAAGATTTTGCCGGCTGCTGCGGCGGTCCCGGCGGATCCGTCCCCGGCAAAGCGCCAATTTGTTTCCCCTTTTTGATGTTGTGTTTTCCGCCCCCGTGTTTTATAATACTTGTCAACGAAACAACGCGAATCCCGCGGTCCGCGGACCGCCCCGCAAGGAAAAAGGAGGTATCTTCCCATGAAAACGCCCGATCTGAGCCGCTACGGCATCACCGACGTGCAGGAGATCGTGTATAACCCTTCGTATGAGTTCCTCTTCGAAGAGGAGATGCGCCCGGACCTGACCGGCTTTGATAAGGGACAGCTCACGGAGCTGGACGCCGTCAACGTCATGACCGGCATCTACACCGGCCGCTCCCCCAAGGATAAATTCATCGTCATGGACGAGAATTCCAAGGATACGGTCTGGTGGACCACCGAGGGCTATCCGAACGATAACCACGTGGCCACGCAGGAAGCCTGGTCCGCCGTCAAGGACCTGGCCGTCAAAGAGCTCTCCGGCAAGCGCCTGTTCGTCATGGATGCCTTCTGCGGCGCGAACAAAGACACCCGCATGGCCATCCGCTTCATC
>CACXFD010000016.1 GCA_902766845.1 uncultured Lachnospiraceae bacterium
CGTGCTGCTGTCGGAAGGAAAAGTCATCACGCAGGGGACTTTGGAAGAACTGCGGTCCAGGGCGGAAGGGAAGGTCCGGCTGGTCCCGGCAGAAGAGGAAGACCGGCTGCCGGAAAAAACGTTCGTGCTGCGCGGCGAAGAACGGAACGGAAAGATGTATCTCCGGGTTCTTACAACGGCGGAGAACGGATATGAACCGCTTCAGGCTACGCTGGAAGACAGCTATATGCTGTATATCAAGGGGATCCTGACATGAGGCGGCTGCTGCGCAGGCCGAGGCTCCTGCGGCTTTTGATCGGAGCCCATAAAGGAGTATGCCTGGTGCCGTTTATTCTATGCTGGGCCGCACTGCCGCTGGTGGCTCTGAGTCAGCGGGGCATGGGGCCGGAATTTGCCCGGCAGATGCTGCTCCGCTGTGTGCAGGTCCTGTTTCCGCTGGGAATGCTGCTTTGGGAGATGGTGTGCCTGTATCCCTGGGCAGACGGAGACGAGCGGGAATCCCTGCGCGCGATCCACCGGCGACGACGTGTCTGCGCCCCGGATGTGCTGTGGCTGGCGCTGGCAGGAGCGGTCCTGATGGTCCCTCCGGCGTTTTGGTATTTCCGCGTTTACGGTACATCATGGGAAGAGGTCTTCCGTCTCGGGACGGAGACCTGCCTTTATCTCTCGGTCATGTATCTGCTGACGATGCTGACACGCAGCGTGGTGCTTGGAGTCCTTCCTGTCATTCTGTGGCTCTTTCTGGGATTTTTTGGCGCCGGAACCGCATGGGGAGAGGCGTACTTCCGCTTTCAGGCAGAACTGCCGATCACGGAAGAGACGATGTATCAGTGGGGCAGGCCCATGATGGCTGCGGCTGCGATTTGCCTTATATCCGGCAGCGCCTGCGAGCGGCTCGACAGGAGAGCGTGAACGGCCCCGGACCGTCCCGGCAGTCAGGGACTGCCTCAGATCCACCCGCCGTCCATGCGAAGGATCTGGCCTGTCAGATAGGGGCTCGTCCGGAGCACCTGAAGAATAAAAGCCGCGGCTTCCGCGGCGGACGCGAACCGTCCGGCCGGGATCTGCTCACAGAGCGCCTCTTTTTCCTCCGCGGAAAGGGAGGCGTTCATCGTCGTATCGATGACGCCGAAAGCGATGGCGTTGACCTGCACGCCCGCCGGGGCCAGTTCTTTGGCCAGCGCCTTGGTAAAGGCGTTGAGGCCGCCTTTGGCCGCGGAATATACGGCTTCGCAGGAGGCGCCCGCCTCGCCCCAGACCGAGGAGATATTCAGGATCCGGCCGCCGCCTTTTTTCACCATGGCGGGCACGCACAGATGGCAGAGGTTCAGGGCGCCCATAAGGTCCACATCCAGCAGGCGCCGGATCTGTGCGGGCGTCATATCCTGGAACAGGCCGATATGGGCCGTGCCGGCGTTGTTGATCAGCACGTCCGGGTCTCCCAGCTTCGCGCGGACCGTCCGCAGGGCCTCTTCACAGGCGGCATAGTCCGCCACGTCAAAGCAAAGGGGCAGGGCGCGTGCGCCCAGGCCTGTCATTTCTTCCGCCAGTTCTTCGAGCTGGCGGACATGGGCGGGATCGCCGCAGGAAACAGCCAGATCATAGCCGGCACGGGCCAGGCAAAGGGCCGCTTCGCGGCCGATGCCGCGGGAGGCGCCGGTGAGCAGGACGATGGGTCTCATAGGATCTTCACCTCGTATCGTATGGCTTTGGTCTCATCCTACCACATCGGCGTTTTGTCGGCAAGGAAAAACCGAAGCGGCCGCGCAGGAACGTCCCGGCGGCAGAAAACAGCGCGAACCGTCCCACAGCATAAAAAAGGTTGAAAAAAACGCCCCGGTCAGATATACTATTTCTGTTATGGCTGAACGTGTGTACAAGTACAGGCTCCTGAAGACGGAGGGGCGCGCCAAGCGGGCGCAGGTGGAGACTGTCCACGGGACCATCCAGACGCCGGTGTTCATGAATGTGGGCACGGCGGGCGCCATCAAGGGTGCTGTCTCTGCGGAGGACCTGCGGCAGATCGGCACCCAGGTGGAGCTTTCCAACACCTATCATCTGCATGTGCGCACCGGAGACGCGGTCATCAAGGAACTGGGCGGCCTGCATAAGTTCATGGACTGGGACCGGCCCATCCTGACGGATTCGGGCGGCTTTCAGGTCTTTTCTCTGGCCGGCCTGCGCCGGATCAAGGAAGAGGGCGTGACGTTCCATTCGCATGTGGACGGGCGGATCATCTTCATGGGGCCGGAGCAGAGCATGCAGATCCAGTCGAACCTCGGATCCACCATCGCCATGGCGTTCGATGAATGCGTGGAGAACCCTTCGCCCCGGGAATACGTGCAGCCCTCGGTGGACCGCACCACCCGCTGGCTGGAGCGCTGCCAGACGGAGATGGCACGGCTCAACAGCCTGCCGGACACTGTGAACCCGCAGCAGCTCCTGTTCGGCATCAACCAGGGCGGGACGTATGCGGACATCCGGATCGCCCATGCAAAGACCATCGCGGACATGGATCTGGACGGGTACGCGGTCGGCGGCCTGGCTGTCGGGGAGTCCCATGAGGAGATGTATCATATCCTGGAGGAGACGGTCCCGTACCTGCCCCAGGATAAGCCTACCTACCTGATGGGCGTCGGGACACCGGCCAATATCCTCGAAGGCGTGGAGCGCGGCATCGACTTTTTCGACTGCGTCTATCCGACCCGCAACGGCCGTCACGGCCACGCGTACACGTCTTTCGGAAAAATGAACCTGCTGAACGCGCGCTATGAGAAGGACATGCGGCCCATCGAAGAGGGCTGCGACTGTCCGGCCTGCCGGCACTTTTCCCGCGCGTATGTGCGCCACCTGCTGAAGGCCGGAGAGATGCTGGGCATGCGGCTCATGGTGCTGCACAACCTGCGTTTCTACAACCGGCTGATGGAAGAGATCCGGGACGCGCTGGATCAGGGCCGGTTCGCGGCATATAAGGCCGACAAACTGTATCAGATGTCGCAGGGCGTCTGAGGCGGGCGCTCCGGCCGGGCCGCCTGATCAGAGCCGCGGCCGGCGCAGCTGCCGGCAGAAAACGGACGTATGACGGCGGCCGGTATCATCACAGACCTTCCGGGTCTTTTGCGGACCCGCGGGCATAGAGAAGAATTTCCTTGACGGGAATGAAAATGGGAGGAACACTATGGCAATCGCAACATCGGATCTTATGAGCAGCCCTCTTTTCTGGGTACTGTACGTCGTGATCATCATCGGCTTCATGTATCTGGTGGCCATCCGGCCGCAGCGCAAGCAGCAGAAGAAGCAGGAAGCCCTGGTCGCGAGCATCGAGATCGGTGACAGCATCCTGACCACCAGCGGCTTTTACGGCGTCGTGATCGACATCACGGACGATACGCTGATCGTGGAGTTTGGCAGCAACAAGAACTGCCGCATCCCGATGCAGAAGGCGGCCGTGGCCGACGTGGAAAAGGCCGGGGAATAAGACCGGAGGAAACACTATGAAGAGCAGCAGATGGCTGGGCCTTGTGCTGGCGGCCGCCCTGTCGCTGGGTCTTCTGACCGGTTGCGGCGGCGGGAAGGATGAAACGAAGCCGGTGCAGACCGAGGCCCCGACCGAAGCGGTGACGGAGGCCCCGACCGAAGCGGCCACGGAAGCGCAGACCCAGGAGCCCACGGAGGCGCCCACGGAAGCCGGGAGCGGTTTTGCCCTGGGCACGTGGAATGACCGCACCTTCACAAACGAGTGGTATGATTTCGTTCTGACGGCCGGCGAGGACCTGGAACCGATGGGCGCGGAGGAGATCCGCGAGATGCTGGGCCTCGGTACGGATACGATCGTCAATGACGGCGTCTATACCCAGGAACAGATGGACGCGGCGACGAGCCGTGTCACGTATGATTTTTATCTGCGCAGCCCGATGATGACCGAATCCGTGGTCCTGCAGTATGAGCCGGCCATATCCGGCCTGACGCCGGACCTGTATCTGGCGACGCTCGAGGACCAGCTGTCCAAGGTCACCAGCGTGGATTACAAGCTGGAGAGCGGCGCGGAGACCGTGAAGCTGGGATCCCATACGTACCGCTCCATCAAGATGAGCGCGTATGAAGGCCGGCTGACCCAGCGGTACTTCGTGGATGAGTGGGACGGCTATTACGGCGTCCTGATCGTCACGTACATGACCGGTACGGAACAGGAAGCGGCCATGGATCAGATGCTGGCCGGGATCACATCCTGCAAGTGATCGCGAGAGAATGAAAAGGGCCGGAGACGGCGCCCGGCGGGCGCCGTCTCCGGCATCTTCTGTTTTATAG
>CACXFD010000017.1 GCA_902766845.1 uncultured Lachnospiraceae bacterium
CCCGGAGCTGCCGGAAGAGCTGAAGGGACGCGCGATGTACGAGCACATGCCGTTCCACACCCATGTGCGCGCGAATTATGACGACATGGTCCGCGTGGGCACCTACCTGGCGCAGAAGCACAACACCTGCAAGGGACCGAACGCGATCATCGTGCCGCTGCGCGGATATTCGCAGCAGAATAAAGAAGGCCGTACGCTGTATGACGCCCACGCCAATCAGGGCTTTACCGACGCGGTGAAGGCGCATAAGGCGGAGACGGTCGGATACATCGAAAAAGACATGCATATCAACGATCCGGAGTTTGCGGAGGAGATCGTCAAGGCCTTCGAGGATCTGTACGCCCGGCGCGCGTAAGACGCCCTTGCGGGAGAACGGCTCGTGCCGGCTTCGGCGGGGACATGACGACTCGGGAGCGGCCCGGCCGTCTCCCTCAGGGCCGGCTCGCGCCTCTGCGCGGCTGAGCGCAGCGGACGCTAACCTCGCGTGCCGCCTTGCGGCAGCCCGCTCGCTAAGCGCCGGCGCGCCGCGACGCCCTTGCGGGAGAACGGCTCGCGCCGGCTCCGGCGGGAACGCGATGACCGGGAGGGCGGCAGACGGACCGGATGAAAACGAAAGACAGGAAAGGAACAGCGGACAGAATGGAAAAAGAGAAGATCTATGAACAGCTGGAGATCGCGGCGCACCGCGCGTACGCGCGCGGGATCCAGACCGGCAACGGCGGGAACTGCTCGGCCCGGATGGAGGGCGGCATGATCGTGAAATCGTCGGGCGGATCGCTCGCGGACTGCAATAAAGAGGGCGAGGGCTTTGTGGAGACCACGCTGGACGGAGAGGTCCTGTCCCCGTCCGGAAAGCCTACGCGGGAAGTCTTCCTGCACGGCCTGATGTATAAGATCGCCGACGAGCTGGGCCTTTCCGTGGGAGGCGTCATGCACTGCCACAGCCCGTGGGCCATCAGCTGGTCCTACAGCAAAAAGGCGCTGCCGATGACGACGCTCCACATGCAGCTGAAGGTCGGCTGCGACCTGCCGGTCGTGGATGTGAAGACCGCGTCGGTGCAGCCGGAGGACGAGCCGGCCATCCGCAAGCTGTTCGAAGAGAACCCGAAGCTGCCGGGCTTCATCCTGGTGGGCCACGGCGTGGTGGCGCTCGGGAAGGACATCCTGGCCGCGGAGCATATGGCGGAGCTGTTCGAAGAGACCGCGCAGATCGCGATCACGAAGGCCGCCTGCGAGAAACTGGGAATCTATTGACCGCGGTACCGACAGGGGAAAAGAAAAGGGGGGTATACACGTTATGGAAAAGATGATGAAAGTCGGCGTCCTGAAGGAGTTCGGGAAGCCCATCGTGATCGAGGAGCGGCCGGTCCCGAAGCCCGGCCCCGGTGAGGTCCTGATCAAGACCGTCGGCTGCGGCCTGTGCGGCTCGGACCTGCACATCCGGGACGGCAAGATCCCGACCGTGCCGCTGGGACTGATCCCCGGCCATGAGCCGGCCGGCATCATCGCCGAGCTCGGCGAGGGCGTGACGGACTGGAAGGTGGGCCAGCATGTGATCATCTCGATCGATATCACCTGCGGGACCTGCGACCTGTGCCGCAAGGGCGTGCCTCATCTGTGCCGCAACCGCGTGCGCATCGGCTTCGAGCGCAACGGCGGCTATGAAGAGTATTTCACCGTGCCCGAGATGTGCCTGCTTCCGATCCGCGAGGACATCCCGCTGGACGAGGCCTGCATCGTGACCGACGCGGTCGCGACGATGTATCATTCGATCGTGGACCGCGGCCAGGTCAAGGCCGGTGACCGCGTGCTGCTGTACGGCGCCGGCGCACTGGGCATCCAGGGCGTGCAGATCGCCAAGTATCTGGGCGCGGAGGTCTTCGTGAGCGGCCGTACCCAGGCGAAGCTGGACGTCTGCGCCCGGTTCGGCGCGGACCACTGCATCAACACCCGCGAGAAGGATCTGAACGAGGAGATCATGCGCCTGACGAACGGCGAGGGCATGGACGTGATCCTGGACCTGGTCGGCGTGGAGCGCAGCATCGACGAGCTGCTGAAGATCCTGCGGCCCGCGGGCATCCTCGTGGAGATCGGCTATACGGCCAAGGAATTCTCGGTCAACTACATGGAGACCGTGGTCAAGGAGAAGGCCATCCTCGGCATCCGCGGCACCACCAAGGAAGGCCTCCGGGAGTGCATCCGCCTGCTCGAGGAAGGCGTCGTCACGCCGTATATCTACAAAAAGTATAAGCTGGAAGAGGTCAACGAAGCGCTGAAGAGCCTGGAGGAGTTCTCCAGCATCGGCCGGTCCGTGATCTCGTTCGAAGCGTAAGAAGCGCCGCGGAAAGGAAGACCTGTCATGACCCTTCCGAAGATCGCGTCGCCCACCTATCTGTTTCGAAACGAAGCGCCGAAGGACCTGCCCGAGATCCTGCCGCGCCTTGCGCAGATCGGGTTCGACGGCGTGGAGCTGTGCACGTTCTTTGACTGGGACGCTGCGGAGATCCGCCGCATGCTGACCGAGACCGGGCTGGAGGCGGCCGGCGACAACTGGCCCGTTTACGATCTGATGGAGCATCCTGAGGAAGTCGTGGAGTGGCACCGGCAGATCGGGGCGTACAGCCTGACGCCGTCGAAGTTCCGCGAGGAGCATCAGCCCGGCGGGGAGTACTTCGACGAGGCCAAAGAATGGTTCGCGCGCCTCGGCGCGCTGTGCCGGCAGGCAGGGATCCGGCTGCTGTACCACAACCACTTCGGCGAGCTGCGCCGGAAGACCGCGGACGGGACCGAGATCCTCGAAGCGCTGATGGACAGCGTGCCCGCGCAGGACCTGGGCCTGCAGCCGGACCTCGGCTGGATCCAGATCGGAGGCGGGGATCCGCTGCGGTATCTGGCGAAGTACCGGGACCGCTGCTCGATGGTGCATTTCAAGGATTTCTACGCCTCGGACATGGATAAGATCGGGGATCCGTTCGATCTCGAAGGCCGCCGCGGCGGCCCGGAGCGCGGACATTTCGAATTCCGGCCCACCGGCTACGGCATCTCCAACATTGCCGCGCAGGTGCCGTACGTGCTGGCCTGCCGGCCCGCCTGGGTCGTGACCTGTCAGGACACGGTCTACGGACGCAGCCGGTACGATGATCTGGCCGCGGGCCTTGACTGCCTGCGCCGCCACTTGGCGCTGTACGCGCAGAGCGAAACAGACGTCGACGGACACTGAACCAAAAAGGAGACTCGTCATGAGCGAAAAGAAGTTCGTATTCCGCAACATCGAAGACTCCCCGTTCTACACGGTGGACAAGTGCGCGGGCGGCAGCGGCCGCATCCGCAACATCACGCTGCTCGGCGACGAGGCGATGATGCCGGTCCCGGAGGGACAGCGCCATCTGGACGATTCGGACAGCTTTGACTACGTCCATCTGACGGAGCTGCCGGTGGGCGCCTGGATCGGAGAGCATCCGCATGAGGGCAACGAGCAGTTCTATCTGATCGTCGAGGGTGAAGGCGAGGTCACGCTCTGCGGCGAGACGTTCCCGGTCAAGCCGTGGTCCATCGCGATGATCAAGAGCGGCGGATCGCACGGCATCCGCAACACCGGAAACGTGCCGCTCAAGTACCTGTGCGTGCAGACGCAGCTGTCGCTGCAGGCCACGCAGGCCTACGTCGGCGAGAAGCTTGAGGAGTTCGAAGCCAGAAAGAAGGCCATGCTGGGCCTCGAGGGCGATACGTTTGCCAACTGACCTCGTGACATGAGTCCATGAGCGCGGGCCGGCCGTTCGGGCCGGCCCGCATTTTTTCATAGCCAAACGGCCGGCCGGTGTGCTATCATGAACGAAAAGACAGGCCGCGTCCTCGAAACGGCCGGCCTCACGGCAGCCGCCGCGGCCGCGGCTTTGGAGCCGCACGGCTTCTGAAACACGGATCAACGGGAACAGAACGATGAAAGAACTCGAACAGGTACTGGACCTGACCGTCCATCTCGGAAAGCAGATGATGGCGTCGGGCCAGAATACAGAGCGGGCCGAGGAGCTGCTGCGGCAGATCTGCGGCGCTTACCGTCTGCGCGACGTGACCGTGCGCGTGCAGAGCGGACTGGTGGCCGTCAGCGCCCGCAACGAAGCGCGGGAATACGCGAGCCGGGAGACCGCGGTCGCGGGCGCCGGAATCGATCTGACCCGGCTGTGCCGCCTCGAAGCGCTGGCGGAACGGATCGTGCGAGAGACGCCCGCGCCCGGGACGCTCCAGCCGATGCTCTGGGAAGCCAAGGCCGGCCGGACCTGGCCGCCCGCCGCCATGGCGCTGGGCCAGGCCGTCGGCATCGGAGCCATCGCGCTGCTGCTGGGCGGCGGACTCTGGGATACGCTGCTTTCCGCCGCGCTGACCTTCGGGCTGTTCTGGCTGCGCCGGGCTCTGGCGCAGGTGCGCCTGGAGCGGATGCTCGTCAATACGGTCTCGATGCTGCTGACCGCGCTGATCGCGGAAGGAGCGCAGGCAGGCGGCCTTCCGGCCGACGCGGCGCGGATCATCTCCGCGGTCTGCATCATCCTGGTGCCCGGCATCGGCCTCGTGAACGCGACGCGCAACCTCTTGTGCGGACAGGAGCAGAACGGCGTGATCCAGCTGGTCAAGGCGCTGCTCGAAACGCTCGCGCTGGCCGCGGGCGCGTGGCTGGGCACGTGGATCATCGGAGGGCTGGGACTATGAACGACGCGGTACGGATCCTTCTGTCCGCCGTATCCGCGGCGGGCATCAGCCTGGCTTTCCGGGTCCGGAAACGGGACCTGTGGCTGGCCGCCCTGTGCGGCGGCTTAACGCGCGCGGTGCTGATCGGCCTGACCGCGGCCGGCCTGCCGCGCCTTGCGACCGTGATCCTGGCTGCGGGGCTCGCCTCGCTCCTCGGACAGATCCTGTCCCAGGTGCGCCGCGTCCCGCCCAACTATTTCATCTACCCGGCCATCCTGCCGATGCTGCCGGGCGGCCAGCTGTATCAGACGATGGCGGCCCTGACCGCGCGGGATACGGCCGGCTTTCTCCGCAGCGGGTCCCAGACGCTCGTGACGGTGCTGGGCATGAGCATCGGCTTCGTGCTGAGCTCGACCGCCGTGTATTACGCGGAGACGCTGCGGCGCCGCGCCACACAGGAAGGAGAGGAGAACGCGTGAAGGACCGAACGGAACCGAAGGATTTCGGGAAAGCCCCGCTGCGGGTCTTTCTGTCCTATTTCCGGCCGCACGCCCGGCTGTTCGTGCTCGACATGCTCTGCGCGGTCGGCGTGGCTGTGATCGATCTGGCCGTGCCGTACGCCTCGCGCCGGGCCATGCAGACGCTGCTGCCCGGGAAGCTGTTCACGGCGTTCTTCGCGGTCATCGGCCTGATGCTGACCGCTTACGTGATCAAGGCCGTGTTCAACTACGTGATCACGGTGCTGGGCCACGGCGTCGGCGTGCTCGTGGAAGCCGATATGCGGCGGGACGTGTTCTCGCACATCCAGTCGCTCTCGTTCAGCTTTTTTGACCATAACCGGACCGGCGTGCTGATGAGCCGGGTCACCAACGACCTGTTCGACATCACCGAGCTCGCTCACCACGGGCCCGAGAACATCGTGATCTGCACGCTGACCATCGCGGGCGCGATGATCCTGATGTTCACGATCCGCTGGGAGCTGGCCCTGGTCCTGCTCGTGATCATGCCGTTCTGCATCTGGTTCACGATGCACGAGCGCGTGAAGATGAAGCGGACCAGCATCGAGGTCCGCAAAAAGACCGCGGAGATCAACGCGGTCATCGAGAGCGGCATCAGCGGCGTGCGCACGGCCAAGGCCTTCGCGAACGAAGCCGAAGAGCTGGATAAGTTCGAACGCGGCAATTCGGTGTTCAAGACCGCAAAGAAAGACTATTACAAGTCGATGGGCCTGTTCACGGCCGGCATGGAGTTCTCGACCGGCGTCATGCAGCTGGCCGTCATCGGCGTCGGCGGCTATCTGATCATGAAGGGCCGCATGGACTACATCGACCTCGTGACGTTCACGCTGTACGTGTCGGCCTTCATTTCGCCGCTGCGCAAGCTCGCGATGTTCATGGAGCAGTTCACGACCGGCAGCGCCGGCTTCATGCGCTTCCTCGAGATCATGCGCACCGAGCCCGAGATCCGGGATGCGGACGACGCGCGGACGCTGACCGATGTGCGCGGGGAGATCCGCTACGAGGACGTAAGCTTCTCCTACGGGGACGAGGGTCCCGAGGTGCTGTCCCACATCGATCTTACGATCCGGCCCGGCGAGAGCTTCGCGCTCGTGGGGTCTTCGGGCGGCGGAAAGACCACGCTCTGCCACCTGCTCCCGCGGTTCTATGACGTGACCGAAGGGCGCGTGACCGTGGACGGGCAGGACGTGCGGACCGTGACGCAGGAGAGCCTGCGGCGGGCCATCGGCATCATCCAGCAGGACGTCTTCATGTTTGCCGGGACCATCCGCGAGAACATCCGCTACGGCCGGCCAGGCGCCACGGACGAAGAGGTGGAAGAGGCCGCGAAGCGCGCCGAGATCCACGAAGAGATCCTGGCCATGCCGGACGGGTACGATACCTACATCGGCGAGCGCGGCGTCATGCTCTCGGGCGGTCAGAAGCAGCGCGTGTCGATCGCGCGGGTCTTCCTGAAG
>CACXFD010000018.1 GCA_902766845.1 uncultured Lachnospiraceae bacterium
CAGGAGCTGCTGCATGAGCTCTTCGCGCGGATCGCCTTCCTCTTCCTCTTCTTCCTCTTCCTTGGGAAGCAGCATGCGCGCCTTGATCTCGAGCAGCGTGGCCGCCATGACCATGAATTCACTGGCCGCGTCCATCGGGATCGTATCCAGCTGTGACATATATTCCATGTACTGGTCCGTGATCAGGGCGATCGGGATATCATAGATGCTGACCTTGTTCTTCTCGATCAGATGAAGCAGCAGATCCAGCGGCCCCTCGAAGGCGTCCAGTTTAAACGATAATTCCATGTTTCGGTCTTCCTCTTCCGAAAAGCGGGCAGGCGGCAGTCCTTCAGCGCGTTCCGCCGGCAGGCCCGTCCGAGTGACGCAGCGTGATCACGATGAGTTCCGGCGGGTCGTTCAAGCGAAGGTCGATCGAATGCGTGCCCAGTCCCGCGCTCAGCAGCATCACGCTGCCGTTCTTTTCATATCGGCCGCGGTCATACTGAGGGAAAAACATGTAGTTCGGCGTCATCAGCCCGCCCAGGCCCGGAACACGGACCGTTCCGCCGTGAAAGTGGCCGGTCAGGCACAGGTCAGCGCCCCAGGCCGCGTATTCATCGAAATACAGCGGGGAATGCGCCATCAGGACCGTAAAGCCGCGGCAGGGTCCCAGGGCCCCGCCCACATATCCGTCCGGCATCGGGGCCTTGCCGAACGACCGGTACAGTTCCTTCGGGACCGTCAGGGCGGCGATGTAGACGGACCGGCCCTCCTTTGTCAGTTTGACGGTATCGTTATCCAGCAGTTCCATGCCATGATCGCGGCAAAGCTGGCTGTAGGCTTCCCACAGGTCCCCGTAGCCGTCCTCGTCCCGCATGCGGATCTCGTGATTGCCGAGTCCGTGATACATCGGGACGCGCAGCTGCGCCAGCTGTTCCCAGAGCGCGGCGGCCACGGAGATGCGGCTGGTCTTCCCCTTTTTGACGATCAGCGAATCCCCGCCGCAGAGGATCAGGTCCGGATGCGCATCCCGCACGGCGGCGGCCAGAGCGCTGCAGCGGTCGTCCCCGAAGCCGTTTCCGTGCAGGTCGCTGAGAAAAGCGATCCGGAAGCCGTCGAACGCCTCCGGGAGACGCTCCGAGACGATCTCCTCCCGGGTGACCGTCAGATGATTTCTTTCATAGGCCGAGCGGGCCAGGATGCCGGCCGCGGCCGCGGTGCCGAGGGCAGCCGGGATCAGGGCCGACGGCGGGAGCCAGGATCGTTTCATAGGTGTGAGAGCTCCGTCATAAAGTCTTCATACAGGTCATCCTCGCCGGCCAGCGCCGGAGAGTTCTCTCCTCCGCCGTTGGTGCTGCGGAGCATGGCCGCGTACATCTCCTCACCGGCACTGATCAGGTCCATTTCGGACAGATCGAAGCCGGCACGCTGCGCCGCGGCGCAGAATGTGGCGACTGGACGGCCGCTGCCGCGGGAAGCGAGCAGTTCCCGCAAAAAAGAAGGATCCTCGGAAGCCTTGTGTCGAACGGCCTCCAGCACAGAAGCAACATCCATGGCGATTCTCCTTTATTTATGATAGGGCTCGCTGCGCCGTATCCGGTAGGAACGGTACAGCTGCTCCAGAAAGATCACGCGCATCAGCTGATGGGGGAACGTCATGCTGGAAAAGCTGAGGCGTTCGTCCGCCCGGTCATAGACGGCGCGGGAAAGCCCGAGCGAGCCTCCGATCACAAAGACGAGCTCAGCGTCCGCGCGGGAAAAGTATTCTTCCATCCGGGCCGCGAACTGTTCGGAGGAATAGGACCGGCCGTCGATCGCGAGGGCGATCACACGGGCCTGATCGGGGATACGGGACAGGATCCGACGGCCTTCCTTTTCGCGGATCTGCTCCTCCGCCGCAGCCGACGCGCCTTCCGGCGTTTTCTCGTCCTCGACTTCATCGATCTGCAGCCGGGCATAGCGGCTCAGGCGCTTTTCGAACTCCCGTACCGCGTCGCGCCAGAACGGCTCACGGCATTTTCCGACACAGACCAGCCGGATCTTTTCCACAGGGTCTCCTTTCCGCCTGACGCAAAGGCAGGTCATCCGCGCGGATCATCCGGCAAGATGGCCGCGGAAGGCCGGACAGCAACGGTCCGGCAATCTAAAATATCTTACCATAGGTCCTCTGTTTTTTCAACTTTTCAAACCGGCCCGATTCATGTATAATACAGGTACATACCGAGATCACGGGGAGGTGTCCTTATGGGCAAAAGATCGATTCGCAAAGATAAGAACATCTATCAGCTGACACGGGAAGAACTGGGGCTGACGCGGGAACAGGCTGCGGAGCTGCTCGAATACGTCTCCGCCGACCGGATCGAAAAGATCGAGAGCGAACGCTCCCTTCCCCATCCGGACGAGATCCTGACGATGGCGGAAAAGTACCGGAAGCCGTCGCTCTGCAACTATTACTGCAGTCACGAATGTCCGATCGGCCAGCAGCACGTTCCGGAGATCGCCATGAAGGATCTGTCGCAGATCACGCTCGAGACCCTGTCGATGCTGAACTCGCTGGAAAAAGACAAGGAGCGCCTGATCGATATCACGGCCGATTCGGAGATCTCCGACGCGGAGCTGGAGGATTTCCTGACGATTCAGGAAAAGCTGGACACGATCGCGCGCAGCGCCAATTCGCTGCGTCTGTGGGTGCAGCAGCAGATCGCGGACGGAAAGCTCGGCAAGGAAGCCCTGCTCTCCGAGCGGCGCGACTGAGGGAAAAACAGCGTCTGAGGCCTGAGACAGATGTTGAGCCAAGCGTTAGTGAGACGACCGTGTCTCGACACCGAAAGGTACAGAAATGCAGAAAAGATGGCCGGCATCCTGCCGGCCATCTTCTTTGTTCGGTATTCTGTTTTGTGTCCCGTCTTCCGGCGCCCGGACAGCGGCCCAGGCCGGCGGTCTCCGTTACAGGAAATCGCGGATCCGCTTGCTGCGGACCGGGTTGCGGAGCTTGCGCAGCGCCTTGGCTTCGATCTGACGGATCCGTTCACGCGTCACATTGAATTCCTTGCCGACCTCTTCGAGCGTACGCGGATGGCCGTCCATCAGTCCGAACCGGAGGATGATGACCTGTCTCTCCCGTTCCTTCAGGTCCGCGAGGAGCGTATCGATCTGCTCCCGAAGCATGACCGTCTCCACATTGCCTTCCGGCGTGACCGCGTTGTTGTCTGCCACGAAATCGCCCAGATTGGAGTCGTCCTCTTCACCGATCGGGGTCTCCAGCGAAGCGGGCTCGCGCGCGATCTGCATGATCTCCATCACTTTGTCTTCCGACATTTCCAGTGCCTGGGCAAGTTCCGACACCGACGGCTCGTATCCGAGCTCGAGCGTCAGCTTGCGCTGCATCTTGGACATCTTGTTGATGGTCTCGACCATGTGGACCGGAACGCGGATGGTCCGCGCCTGGTCAGCCAGCGCACGGGTGACCGACTGGCGGATCCACCACGTGGCATAGGTGCTGAGTTTGTAGCCCTTGGTGTAATCGAACTTCTCCACGCCCTTGATCAGCCCGAGATTGCCTTCCTGGACCAGATCCAGAAAGCTCATGCCGCGGCCGGTGTAGCGCTTCGCGATACTGACGACGAGCCGGAGGTTCGCCTCGATCAGGCGCTCCTTGGCGGCCTGATCCCCGTCGGACTTCAGCTTGGCCAGACGGATCTCTTCGTCGGCCGTCAGCAGGGGGACCGTACCGATCTCCTTCAGATACATCCGGACCGGGTCGTCCGTTCCGATGCCGTCGAGCAGGTCCACCGCGTCGATATCGATATCCTCGTCGGACTCATCGTCCTCCGGGAAATCCATATCGTCATCCAGAAGCAGGTCGGAATCATCCATTGAGAGCGAGTCGTCCGAAACGCGCAGCACATCGATGCCGTTCTGCTCCAGATAGCTGTAGATGCTCTCCAGCTGCTCTTCGTTCAGAGGCGTACCGGAAAAGAAATCCAGGATCTCATTCAGGTCCAGGACGTTCTTCTTCGCGTGCCCCATCTCTACGAGCTTCTGAAGGCTTTCGATAAAGCTGTCTTTCTCCATGCGCACCATCCCCTTATAATGGAGTATCAGGCCAAACGTTCAAACATATGGCCCGACCCAGAGCGCAAGGGCAAAATGACCCTTGTAATCGAATAATATAGCAAATCAACCGCATTATGTCAAGATGATTTTAAAAAATCGAAACGATTCCGAAAAAAGCAAAGCGATGCGTGCCGGCTGTCCCCGCAGAGCCGGGCGTCTGGCCGGCCGCGTGCGAAGCCGGTTCAGGTCAGCGGTTCACCGGGCTTCTTGCGGCGCCGCAGCACCTGGCCTTTTTCCACCGGCACGTCCAGCGAGACTTCCAGCGCCTGCCCCGCGTGCGGCGCGCTCCGGACGCAACGTCCGTCTGCGTCCCGGATCTCCGTGACCACGGCGTCCGTGACCGTCCCGTCAAAGTTCAGGATCTCCACCCCGTCTCCGACCGAGAACTTGTTCTTCTGCCGAAGCGGGAAGCGTCCGCCGCTCGTCCCGTCTTCCGCCGCGCCCAGATAGATATAGCCGCTTTCCGCGCCGCTCGAGTCATACCGCTGCGCGGCGTCAAACGGCTGTCCGAAGAAAAAGCCGGTCGTGAACTGCCGCGTCGGACAGCGGCTGACCAGGTCCAGATAAACAGGGACGTTCTCCCGATACCGCTCCGGATCTTCGGACAGATCCCGCAGCGCGCGCCGGTAGGCGCTTCCGACCGCAGCCACATAGAGGCCGGACTTCATGCGTCCTTCGACCTTCAGGCTGTCCATGCCGGCGTCCAGCAGCTCGGGGAGATGTCCGATCATGCACAGGTCGCGTGAATTCAGGATATACGAGCCGCCCCCATCCTCCCGGACCGGAAAAGCCTCGCCGGGACGCGTCTCTTCCACAAGCGAATAGGACCAGCGGCAGGGCTGCGTGCAGGAACCGCGGTTGCCGTCCCGGCCCGTCAGGAACGAACTGAGCACACAACGCCCGGAATAGGCCATGCACATCGCGCCGTGGACAAAGACCTCGATCTCCAGCTCCGGCGGGACGTCGCGGCGGATCTGCGCCAGCTCCGCGAGCGACAGTTCCCGGGCCGCCACGACGCGCGACGCGCCGAGGCCGTGCCAGAATCGGTATGTCTCCGCGTTCGTATTGTTCGCCTGCGTACTGATATGGAGCTGAACGTCCGGCAGGAGGCGCTGCGCCATCGAAAACAGGCCGGGATCCGAAACGATCAGTGCGTCCGGATGCGGCTCGGGAAGCCCGCTCAGGATCTCCGCAGCCCGCTCCATGTCAGCCGGGTGCGGAAAGATATTCGCGGTCAGATAGACACGAATGCCGCGCTCGTGCGCCATGCGCACGGCCGCGGCGAGTTCATCCTCTGTGAAGTTTTTAGCCTTGGAGCGAAGCCCCAGATCCGTCAGGCCGAGATAGACCGCGTCGGCTCCGTAATCACACGCGACGCAAAACGTCTCGGGACTGCCGGCCGGAAGCAGCAGCTCCGGCAGTGCGCCTTTTTTCACGGTCTTGTATCCCCCTGGGGCGAAGCCTCCGTCTCCTGCGTTTCCCCGGACTGCGCCGCGGACCCGGTCTCCGGCTCCTTTTGCGTCGGTGTGCCCGTTTCTTCCTCCGATGCCTCCGTGCTCTCCTCCGGCTTGGTCGAAATGATCCGGAGGATGCGCTGACCGCTCATCGACGTATTCAGCGTATAGGTGCCCGGATAGATCCGGGAGCCGTAAAACAGGCGCTGCGCCCAGAAGACGTTGGCGTCGTCGATCAGGCCCTTGCTCTGCAGGAGCTTTCCGGTGTCCGAAGCGGACATCTTTTCCGTGATCACGACGATCACGTCCCGCCCGGGCGCCTCTTCGGCGCCCTTTTTGGAGAAGATCCGGTAGCCGTATCCGAAAGCGGTCGTGACAAGGGCATAGCCGATCATAAGGACCAGCAGCAGCACGCACAGCCGAAGGGCCCAGGTCAGGACGCGCACGGCCGCGGTGCGGCCGGAACGGCGCGGACGTTTATTCTGTTTTTCCTTTTGCTCCGACGGTGCCGGTACGTTTTTCGCCATGTCAGATCTCCATCAGGATCGGCAGGATCACCGGATTTCGTTTCATCTTTTTCCAGAAATAATCGCTCAGAGCGCCGCGCAGCGCGTTCCGGACCGTGTTCCGGTCATAGCGGCGGCCCTTGCCGAGCACCTTGAGCACGGCGAGATACGCTTCCGAGCGGATCTCGTCCAGCAGCTCCTCGGATTCGCGCGCGTACACGATTCCCCGCGTATAGATCTCCGGGCCGGACAGCAGTTCGCCCGAATAGGTGTCGATCGCGAGCACCGCGGTGATGATGCCGCTGCGGGACAGGTCCTGACGGTCCTTGAGGACCGCGTTGCCGACATCGCCGACGCCGAGCCCGTCCACGAAGATCCCTCCGGTCGGAACCGTTCCGGTCACTTCGGCGTGGTCCGGCGTAAATTCCAGCACCTGGCCCGACGAGAGCACGAAGATGTTCTCTTTCGGGATCCCGAGCGACTGCGCGAGCGACGCGTGAGCCTTCAGGTGACGATATTCACCGTGGACCGGGACCGCGAAGCGCGGCTTGATCAGCGTATACATCAGCTTGATCTCTTCCTGGCAGGCATGACCGGACACGTGCGTATCCTGGAAGATCACGTTGGCTCCGCGCATCGAAAGATCGTTGATGATCTTGGCGACGGCCTTTTCATTCCCGGGGATCGGGTTGGAACTCAGGATGATCGTATCGTCCGGCTGGATCTGGACCTTTTTATGGATGTTGGCGGCCATGCGGGACAGCGACGCCATCGATTCTCCCTGGCTGCCGGTCGTGATCAGCACGATCTTGTGGGGCGGATACTTTTCCAGTTCCTCGATATCGATCAGCGTGTTCTTCGGGATCTTCAGGCGGCCGAGTTCGATCGCGACCGAGACGATGTTCACCATGCTGCGGCCGTCCACGACGACCTTCCGGCCGTATTTGCAGGCAGAGTTCACGATCTGCTGGACGCGGTCCACGTTGGAGGCGAACGTCGCAACGATGATCCGGTGCCCCGCGTTGTCCGAGAAGATTCGGTCGAACGTCCGGCCGACCGTGCGCTCCGACATCGTAAAGCCTTCGCGCAGCACGTTGGTGCTGTCGCAGAACATGGCCAGGACGCCGTCTTTTCCGATCTGGCCGAAGCGCTGCAGGTCAGCCGGCTCCCCGTAGATCGGGGTATAGTCGATCTTGAAGTCTCCGGTATGGATGCAGGTGCCGACCGGGCAGGTGATGGCCAGCGCCGCGGCGTCCGCGATGCTGTGGTTGATGTTGATGAATTCGACCGTGAAATCCCCGAGGCGGACCGTGTCGCCGTACTCGACCACATGGCGCGGCACATCGGTCGGAAGCGGCAGTTCGCGCAGCTTGTTCTCGATGATGCCCATGGTCAGCGGCGTCGCGTAGACCGGCGCCGGGACGTCCCGGAGCACATACGGCAGGGCGCCGATGTGATCCTCATGGCCGTGTGTGATCACGAAGCCCTTGACGCGGTCCAGGTTCTCTTTCAGATACGTCACGTCCGGGATGACCAGGTCGATCCCGAGCATGTCTTCATCGGGAAAGCTCAGTCCGCAGTCGACCACGATGATGCTGCGGTCGAATTCGAACGCGGTGATGTTCATCCCGATCTGTTCCAGACCGCCCAGCGGGATGACCTTCAGACGGGGGCCTGTGTACGGAGCAGGCTTTTTGCGGCGGGAAGCCGTCTTTTTTGACTTAGCCGGCGAGACAGTCTTCTGCTTTTTGATCTTCTCAGAGGCCGCGGCCGGCACGGCGCTCTTCTTTTCCGCTTTGCGGCTCCCGCTCTTTTTCGTTTTCTGATCCGAAGCGCTGCGCCGGCGGCCCGTGCCGTCCGACGCGGCGGAACGGCGGCCGGTCTTCTCCGCGGCCGCTGCGTCCGCTCGCTCAATGCTTTGTTTCTTAGGTGCCAAACAAATACTCCTTTCTATTCCGTATGTCTTCATGACATACACAAATCAGGCCTCCTGACTTTTTCCGGGACGCCTGCCTTTTCTCTTGGTTGAATTGTGATACGTGCAATGCTTCAAACGGTCAATCCGTTTCCAGTTCGATATCATCCAGCAGTTCCCGGAAGATATCCAGCAGATACGTCTGCTCGGCTTCATCTTCCACGGGCACATAGACGGCCTCCGCGTCTTCCGGAGACGATACGTCTTTGAGGAGATAGAACTCCCCGTCTTCCTCCCGGCTGTCCGCGGCCAACAGATAATCCCGGCCGCCCAGGCGCGTCCCTTCCAGGACATAGAGCGTCAGTTCTTCTCCGTCATCTCCGCGCAGCGTGATCCGGCGCTGGCCGTCATCCGCGGGCAAAGCGGCCTGTTTCTCTGTCATGATTCCCGATCCTTCCGCGATGCTTTGCGCTGTTCTTCTTCAAAATGCAGGTGATCCAGATAGCCCTGCAGGATCAGCTGTGCCGCGATCTTGTCTACGACGGCGGACCGGTCCTCCCCGCGTACGCCGCCCTCCGACAGGGCGCGCTGCGCGGCGACCGTGGTCAGCCGTTCATCCCATAAGCGCACCGGGAGTCCGATGCGCCGTTCGAGCTGTTCCTGAAACGCGCGGGACTTTTCCGCGCGGTCTCCTTCCGATCCGTTCATATGCCGCGGCAGACCGAGCACGATCTCTTCCGCTCCGTACGTCCGGCAGATCTCCTCGATCCGGGTAAGCGTGCGGCGGAGCTTGTCTTCCCGTTCCCGGAAGACCGTCTCCACGCCCTGTGCCGTCAGTCCGAGCGGGTCCGACACCGCGACGCCGACCGTTTTGGAACCGAAGTCCAGTCCTATGATCCGTCTCACGGCTGATCCTGGAAGCGGTGCGCCACGTAATAGGACATCAGCTCCTCCACGAGTTCATCCCGCTCCACCTTCATGATCAGGCTGCGGGCCCCGTTATGGCTGGTGATATACGTGGGGTCACCGGACATGATGTATCCGACGATCTGGCTGATCGGATCATATCCTTTCTCTGTCAGCGCCTGATACACGTTGGAAAGGACCTCGCCTACATCCAGTTCGTTATCGACAGCCGTAAAAAACCTGGTTCTGTGAATATCTGCCAAGGGTCTCTTCCCTCCTTTACGCGTCCGGCGCGGCGGACCCGTGTTCTTTGATGAAACTATTCTACCCCATTTCCGCCCGTTTGTAAAGAACATATATTCGGGTCACGGAATGTTCATGATTTCCGCGGCGGACGTCCCGATAACACGCGGCGCATTTTGCAGGCCGCAGTGCCGGCCTCTGTGCCGACGTGATGCCGGTCCGGATCAGACCGGACAGCAGTGCAGCACGCCGTCCCGATAGGACTGAGCCTGAACGGTCACGATCTGTCCCGGCGTCAGATCCGCCGGTCCCGCCGAAGGGCCCGCCTCTACCGTGCATCGCACGTAGGACGGGGAAAAGCCGGACGGCGCCCCGTCATCCTCTTCCAGCAGGACCGGGAAGGTCCTGCCGATCTGCGCGCGCCGGTATTCATCCGACCAACGTTCACCGGCCCGGATCAGTTCCCTCGTGCGGGATTTGCGGACCGGGACCGGAACGCTGTCCGGCAGGGAGGCTGCCCGGGTGCCCGGCCGTTCGGAATACGGGAAGACGTGCATCTCATACGGACGGATCCGTTCCAGAAACGCCTTCGTCTGCGCGAACTCCTCTTCCGTCTCGCCCGGAAAGCCGCAGATCACGTCGGTCGTGACCGCGCAGCCGGGCAGGGCGGCACGCAGCCGCAGGCATGCTTCTTCATATTCTTCCGGCGTATAATGCCGATTCATGCGGCGCAGCGTGGCCGCGCAGCCGCTTTGCAGCGACAGGTGAAAATGCGGGCAGAGCTGAGGGATCTTCGCCGCGGTCCGGGCAAATTCCTCCGTCACGAGGCGCGGCTCGAGTGAACTCAGGCGGATCCGCGGCACCGCGTTCTCTGACGCGAGCCGGGTCAGCAGCGACAGCAGGGTCGGCGCCGGCGCCGCATCCGGTGCTCCGGTCAGGTCCGTTCCGTATGAACTGACCTGAATGCCGGTCAGGACGATCTCCTTCACGCCGCTCTGCCCGAGCCGGCGCACCTCGGCGCAGATATCGTCCTCAGCGCGGGAGCGGACACGGCCCCGCACCAGCGGGATCATGCAGTAGCTGCAGAAGCTGTTGCAGCCGTCCTGGATCTTGATGAACGCGCGCGTATGCTCTCCGGGCGCGGTAATCGACATCGCTTCGTAATCCGGCTGCGCTCCGATCTCGGGCACGTCGGTCAGGACCGGCCGTTCCAGCCCGCGGGCCGCAAAGAAATCCGACACGAGCTGCGGCAGCCGCATCTTGCGGTTGTTTCCGATCAGGATGTCCGCCGCCCCGCTGCGGATCAGTTCTTCCGCGCTCCCGTTCACGTAACAGCCGGCCGCCACTACACAGGCGTCCGGCCCGCCGAACTGCCGCGCACGGTGGAGCATCTGCCGGGATTTCTGTCCGGCCGTCCCGGTCACGGTGCAGGTATTGATGACATAGACGTCCGCGCCGGGGCCAAACGGCACCAGTTCAAACCCGGCCGCACGCAGCAGTTCGCCCATTGCGTCGGTCTCATACTGATTGACTTTGCAGCCCAGATTGTGCAGGGCAGCCTTCATTTTTGCCTCTTTTCCACGAAACACGCAACAAAAAAGCCCGTGAATTCGATGTTTTCACCATTGCTTTTTCAAGCCCGCATGCGTACAATATGGGCGAGACAAAAAGCACAGGAGTTTTGCAAGGAGGAATTGTTTTACATGCAGACGGTTACGATCTCCCTGAATTCGATCGATAAGGTCAAGGCTTTCGTCAATACGGTCACCAAGTTTGACAGCGATTTTGATCTGATCAGCGGCCGTTACGTGATCGACGCCAAGTCCATCATGGGCATCTTCAGCCTGGATCTTTCCAAGCCCATCGACCTGACCATCCATTCCGACAACGAGATGGAGAAGATCATGTCCGCCCTTGAGCCGTATATCGTCAAATAACGATATCGCTCTTTCCAGAGAACACAGTGCGCTCCGCTTCAGGCGGAGCGCTTTTTTATGTCCGAATCTCAGTCCGCGGACCGGCGTCCGCCGACCCAAACGGATTCCGCGGTCTCGACAGCTTCCTCCACCATCGCTTCGATCTTCCCCTCCAGAAGGGCTTCCGAACGCCGGATCGCGTCGAGACGGGGCTTGGTGACCGGATGCTCGGCCACGAAGATCGTGCAGCAGTCTTCATACGGCTGGATCGAGACCTCATAGCTCCCGAGCTTCTTCGCGATCTGCACGATGTCTTCTTTATCAAAGGCGATCACGGGCCGGTACACCGGCAGCTTGCAGACCTCGTTCGTGCACTGCAGGCTGTACATGGTCTGGCTGGCCACCTGGCCGATGCTCTCGCCGGTGACCAGGCCGAGCGCGCCGTCCTGTCCGGCAAAGCGCTCCGCGATCCGCATCATATACCGGCGCATGATGATCGTCAGCTCATCGTGCGGGCAGGTCTGGTAGATCTCAAGCTGGATCTTCGTAAAGTTGACGACATGCACGCAGATCGGCCCGGCGTAGCGGCTCACGATCTTCGCGAGCTCCAGCACCTTGTCTTTGGCCCGCTCGCTGGTATAAGGCGGTGCATGGAAATAGACCGCGTCGATCTCGACGCCGCGCCGCGCGATCATATACCCGGCGACCGGGCTGTCGATGCCGCCCGAAAGCAGCAGCATGGCCCGTCCGGCCGTTCCGACCGGCATGCCTCCCGGACCCGGGATCTTCTCGGAAAAGATGTTGATCTTGTCACGGATCTCCACCTGCAGGACCACTTCCGGCGTATGGACGTCCACGCGGGCGTTCGGGAGGGCTGTCAGGACCGCTTCGCCGAGCTCGCGGTTGATCTCATCCGAATGGAGCGGATAGCCCTTGTCCGCGCGTTTGGAGCGCACCTTGAACGTGAACGGCCGGTCGCCGTACACGTCTTTCATATAGTCCGCCACCTGCCCGCGCAGCTCCTGCGGATCCGTCTTTTCGATCCGGAGCACCGGATGGATGCTCCAGATCCCGAATACGCGCTGCAGCGTCTCGATCAGATCCTGCGGCTCATACTCCTCCGGCGCGTGGACATAGATCCGCCCGTCCCGCTTCTCCACGTCATACGTGCCCAGCAGACGGCGGAGCGCGCGGCGGATCTGCGCGACGAGCTTATCCTCGAAAACGTATTTGTTCTTGCCCTTGGTGCCGATCTCGGCATACTTGATCAGATAAGTCTGGTATCTCATATCGTATTTCCCGTATGATGCTTTTGTATATGGCCGTGTGATGCTCTTGTATATGGGTCTCTGCAAGGTTCGGCCGGGCCGCGTTTCCCGTGCCCCGTTACCGGTGCGTGAACATCCGCAGCATCGGCAGCAGTTCCCGCACCGCAGCCACCGTCTTTTCCGCGTCCTCCTCTTTTGAGAAGGCGCCGAGCGAGAACCGCAGCGTGGAGCCGAGATACTCTTCCGGCACCTGCATGGCCGTCAGCGTGCGGCTGGCCGCGCGGTGATGGGAGGAGCAGGCCGATCCGGCCGACACGTAGATCTCCCGGTCCTCGAGCGCGTGCAGGAGCACCTCGGAGCGGACGCCGGCAAAGCCGCAGCTGACGATGTGCGGCGCGCTCCGTTCATCCGTCAGGCCGTGCACGCGGCAGCCTTCGGTCGCGGCCAGACCGGACACCAGCCGGTCCTTGATCGCGCGCAGACGGCTCGCCTCCTCCGGAAGCTTTTCGTAGGCGCGCTGCGCGGCCAGGCCGATCCCGGCGATGCCGGGCATGTTCTCGGTGCCGGACCGAAGTCCCTTCTGCTGTCCGCCGCCGTACAGGATCGGCACGATGCGCGCCCGCGGCGACACATATAAAAAGCCGATGCCCTTCGGGCCGTGGATCTTATGGCCGCTCGCGGAGAGCAGATCGATCCCGCTCTGCTGCGGGCGGTACGTATACTTCCCGTATCCCTGGATCGCGTCGACATGGAACAGGATCTGCGGACCGGCCTCATGGACGATGCGGGCCATCTCTTCCACGGGCTGGACCGCGCCGACCTCATTGTTCACATGCATGACCGACACAAGGACCGTGTCGGGGCGAATCGCCTCTTTCAGCTGGCCGGGATCCGCGACCCCGTTCCGGTCCACGGGCAGGAACGTGACGTCCCAGCCTTCTTTCTCCAGCTGCTTTGCGGCCGCGTAGACCGAATCGTGCTCGATCTGCGTCGTGATCAGATGATGGCCCTCGCGTCCGTGGGCGCGCGCCGCGCCGAGCACGGCCAGATTGTTCGATTCCGTTCCGCCGCTCGTGAATACGATCGAAGCGGCCGGAACGCGCATGGTCTGCGCGATCTGCTCCGCGGCCTCTTTCAGCCTGCGTTCCGCGCCGGCTCCGGCCGCGTGCAGGGAGGAAGGATTTCCGTATTCTTCATCCATCACGCGGTGCATGAGGTCCTGGACCTCAGGCAGCACGCGCGTGGTGGCGGAATTATCCAGATAGATGCTCATGAATGCTCCTTATAACGTCTAGTTTCCGTAAAAGGCCGGGGCGGACGGCGCCGCGTTACGGCTCCGGCGAAAAGGCCGGGACGGACGGCGCCGCGTTACGGCTCCAGCGAAAAGGCCAGAACGGACAGGATCGCGAGCGGAGCGGTCTCCGTCCGCAGGATCCTCCGTCCGAGCGACATCGGCGCAAAGCCGGCGGCCTCAGCCTCATCCGCTTCTTCGGGAGAAAAGCCTCCCTCCGGCCCGATCAGCACCGCGATGCTGTCCCCGGGCTGTATCTCCCGGATCAGCCGGCGGCTCTCCTCCATTCCTTCGGCGTTCTCATACGGGAACAGGCGCCGCCGGCAGCCGGCCGCGTCCCGCATCGCCTCCGAGAACGACATCGGCTCCGCCACTTCCGGAACGATGATCCGCTTGCTCTGTTTGGCCGCGCTTTCCGCGATGGCCTGCCAGCGCTTCTGCTTGGCCGCCCCTTTGGCCGCATCCAGCTTTACGACGCTGCGGCTCATCCGGACCGGCACGATGCGCGCCGCGCCCAGTTCCACGGACTTCTGCAGGATCCATTCCATCTTGTCTCCCTTCGGGAGGCCCTGATAGAGCGTGATCCGGCACGGAAGCTCCGTTTCTCCGTGCTCCCGGTAGCCGACCTGCGCCAGGACCTGATCCGGTCCGATCTCCCGCAGCAGGCAGTAATAGTCGTCGGTCCCGTCGCTGACGCGGATCTCATCGCCCGGCTTCATCCGAAGGACGAGCCCGATATGGCGGGCATCCTCCCCGGTGATCCGCACGATTCCGTCCGTGATCCGGTCCGCCGTTACAAAAAACCGATGCATACGATCCTCTCTTACCGGACGCGCCGGGCGATCAGGCAGACCCAGTCGCCCTGCCGGCGCGCCTCGGCCAGTTCCCATGACGGATCCGACTCAAAAGCCCGCCGGACCGTCTCTTCCGCTGTATCGATGATCCCGGACGTGATGAACCAGCCGCCCGGCCTCACGAACGCTCCGGTGACCGGGATCAGCGCGCAGATGACCGGGGCCAGGATGTTCGCGACGGCCACGTCATACGGCGCGGCAGCCAGGCGCTCAGCCAGCGCGCGGTCCGTCAGCAGGTCCCCGGCATCAAAGGCCAGGCCGTCCCCGTCCACATGGTTCTGGGCCGCGTTCTCACGGGCCACGCGGACGGCTTCCGGATCGATATCGATGCCGTACACATCACGGGCTCCGAGCAGGACCGATGCGATCGACAGGATCCCGCTGCCGGTACCGATGTCCAGCACGCGGTCGCCCGCCGTCACATGATCCTCGAGCGCCGTCAGACACAGCTGCGTGGTCTCGTGGCTTCCGGTTCCGAACGCCGTGCCCGGATCGATCTCGATCCGGATCCGCTCCGGATCCGCGCCGGCCGGCTCGGGTTCCCAGGTCGGCTTGATAAAGAACCGGCCGACCGAGAACGAGTGGAAGAATTCTTTCCAGTTATTGATCCAGTCCTTGTCTTCGGTCTCGGAGACCGAGAGCGTGCCGGCGCCGATATCGGTAAAGGCCCGCAGCTCCTCCAGTCCGTCGCCGACGTTCCGGAGCAGGCCGTCGATGTCCGCGTCCGGGTCCGCGTAAAAGCGGATGACAGCGGTGCCGTCGTCCTCACCGAGGTCCGGCAGGACGTCGATGAACATGCCCTTGGTCTCTTCTTCGGTCAGCGGGACCTTATCCTCGATCTCGATTCCCTCGACGCCGAGATCCGACAGCATGCTGCTGACCAGGTCCTCCGCCTGCGTCGTGGTCTCGAGCGTGATCTGTTTCCATTTCATCTGATGAACCTCATTTCCGAACAGCCTGCCTTTTGGCGCGGCAGTTCGGCATATTATAGCATACCTTGTCAGGAAAGTACAGTCTGCACGGGGCCGTGACCGGGGCAGAACGTATAGCCGGACAGCCGCGAAACGAGTTCTTCCCGGGCCCGGCGCGCGAGCTCCGGATTCTCATCGACGCCGGTCAGCAGGAACGGAGCCAGCCGGTTGAATTCCTTCTGCTCCGGTGTGATGCCGCGCACGTTGACGTAGATGTCGCCCGAAAAGACCAGCCGGAGCTCCTCGCAGACCGCCACGATCTCGCCGGTCACGTGACCGCCCGGTCCCTCGTAGATGTCAAAGGAGAACCGTCCGGTCTTCCAGACGCCGATGCGCCGGAAATATGCGCAGCCGTCCAGGACGCGCGGCGAAGCACCGGTCTCCGGCACAGAGACCTGAGGCACAGAGACCTGAGGCACAGAGACCTGAGGCACAGAGCCCTGAGGCACAGAGCCCGGGGGATCAGGGACCGGGGTGTCCTTGCCGGATGCGGACGCGGGTGCGCTTCCCGCTTCATCAAAGACCTGTGCACGGGCCGTCCCGGGCGGCACATGGCCGGTGATGGTCCGCGCGATATCGAAGTACGGCCGGTGCCGGGCATTCCGTTCCCGGCAGGTGCGTCCGTTCTCCTCTTCCGCCTTGAGTTCTTCCCGGCCGGACCGGCTCATCCAAACGCGGTCGAACAGCGGCATGAGCCCCGTATGGTCCATATCCGTATGCGTGATCATCATCTCGCGTTCCGTCGAATCGAACGCCGGGAAGATCTGCCGCAGCCGGTCCGTCATCTCCGAGAGGAAGCATCCGTAGCCCCCGTCCACAAAGAACAGCCTTCCTTCGGTCTCCAGCACGTAGGTATTGCTCCCGCACGGCGGCTCGATCACGTGGACCGTCAGGTCCGGGGCCGGCGCAAACTGTGACACACGCGCGTCGAACGCGTCGCCGTGATGCGACGTGATGAAAGCGGCAAAGCGCCGGATATAATCGAAGGTCTGCATCGGGGAGCGGCCCTGATCGTCCAGGATCTGCATCAGCTGATTGGAGCGGACCAGCAAAAACCGCGCGTCATCGTCCGACAGCCCAAGCAGATCGCGCATCTGGTTGGCGAAATTGACGTAGAATACCGTCCCGTCGAGGAGCCGGTCCGTGATCTCATAATCGAGGATCCGGACTTCGCACAGCTGCGACAGCTCATCGATCAGCCGGCTGACTTCGGTCGCGTCCTCGATCAGGACCCCCATCTTCAGATGCTGGTACGGCGTACCGTCTTCGGTGGAACTCACGTACGAGATGTTGATATGGTGCCGGACGAGGACTTCAAGCATCGGCGTGACGCCGCCCGGCACGTTCTCGATCCGCAGCGCCAGCATCAGCACGCGGCGGTCATCGTATCCGGTCGTCAGGAAGCCCTCCGCTTCCAGCTCGCGGGCGATCGCATCGTGCTCGGACGGCTCAGCGGCCACCTCGATGAACAGCGTATGCGTATCCACGGCTTTGTTGTAATTGATCCGGACGATGTTCCCGCCGTGCGCGGAAATGATCCGGCTGGCAGTCAGGAAGACACCGGTCTTGTCCGGGACTTTGGTGATGTACGTTTTTCTCATGATGTCCTATTATACGTAGCCGGAAAACCGGTTGTCAAGGAATCGGCCCCCTCATTTGCAAGGGCTATGCATGAAAAAAGCCGGCCCCTGCGGACCGGCTTTACGGATCGGTGTCTGAAAAGACCGACGATCCCGGTATATGTCTTACTTGAAGAACCCCTTCTTTTTCTTTCCGGTTCCCTCGTCGTCGCCGGTGGCGGCCGCGTACGCTTCGAGCGCCTCACGCTGCGACGCGCTCAGTTTGGTCGGGACGTCCACGACGAGCGTGACGATCTGGTCGCCGCGCACGCTGGCGTTCCGCAGAGACGGCACGCCCTTGCCGCGCAGCCGGATCTTGGTATCCGTCTGGGTCCCGGGCTTGACATCGTACTCCACGTCCCCGTCCAGCGTCTTCAGGCGGATCGTGCCGCCCAGGGCCGCCTTCGGGAACGAGATCGACGCGGTCGAAAAGATCGTCGTGTCCTGACGCTTGAAGATCGGATGGTTGGACACGTTGACGGCCACGAGAAGGTCTCCGCGCTCCCCGCCGTTCCGGCCGATGTCGCCCTTGCCGCGCAGACGGACCGACTGGCCGTTGTCGATGCCGGCCGGGATCGAGACCATGATCTTCTTGCGGGACTGCGTATAGCCGGTGCCGTAGCACTTCGGGCACTTTTCGCGGACGATCTTGCCCTCACCGCGGCAGTCCGGACAGATCTGCTCCTCCCGCATCATGCCGAACATGGTCTGGCGCGTGATCACGATCCGGCCCTTGCCGTTGCACTTCGGGCAGGTGACCGGGGATGTGCCGGGCTTGGCGCCGGTGCCGTGGCACTCGGTGCATTCGTCCTTCAGGTTCATCTCGATCTCTTTCTCGGTGCCGAAAACGGCTTCTTCGAACGAGATCCGGATCGCGGTCTGAAGATTCGCTCCGCGGATCGGGCCGTTCGAAGGGCCGGACCGGTAGGAGGAGCGGCCGCCTCCGAAGAAGTCGCCGAAGATATCGCCGAAGATATCGCCCATATCCATGCCGTCAAAGCCGGAGAAGCCGCCCGCGCCCGCGCCGGCCGATCCGTCGAACGCCGCGTGGCCGAACTGGTCATAGGTACGGCGCTTTTCCGGATCCGACAGCACGCCGTAGGCTTCCGACGCTTCCTTGAACTTGGCTTCGGCCTCGGGATTGCCCTGGTTGGTGTCCGGATGATATTTCTTTGCCAGTTCCCGGTATGCCTTTTTCAGCGTCGCGTCGTCCGCGTCGCGCGGCACACCGAGGACCTCATAATAATCTCGTTTCTGTTCTGCCATGAGTTCTGCTTCCTGCGCTTTGGCATGCCGCGGGCCGCGGGGTCACCCCCGCGGCCGAAAGCATGACGGTTTGACAAAGATCCGCCCTGCACGGGCCCGGATCAGACCTCCTTGTAATCCGCGTCGACGACGTCGTCCGCCGGGCCGCTGCCGGACTGAGGGCCGGCCTGCTGCGTGTTCGCGTTCGCCTGCTGCTGCTGCGCGTTCTCATAGACCTTGGCGAAGAGCTGCTGGGCGCTGTTCATCAGCTTCTCACGGCCGCTCTTGAGCTTCTCGAGCTGTTCGTCCGAGATCTCCAGGTTCTGGGTGGCGTCCACGACAGCCTTCAGTTCCGCGAGGTCCGCTTCCACCTGACCCTTCAGGGTCGGATCCAGCTGGTCGCCGACTTCCTTCATCGCGTTCTCGGTCTGGAACACGATCGCGTCCGCGTCGTTGCGGGCGTCGATGGCTTCCTTGCGCTTCTTGTCCTGCGCTTCGAATTCCTGCGCCTCACGGACCGCGCGCTCGATATCGTTATCCGACATGTTGGAGCCGGCCGTGATCGTGATGTGCTGTTCCTTGCCGGTGCCCAGATCCTTCGCGGAGACGTTCACGATGCCGTTGGCGTCGATATCGAACGTGACCTCGATCTGCGGCACGCCGCGCCGTGCGGGCGGGATCCCGTCCAGACGGAACTGGCCGAGGGACTTGTTATCCTTCGCGAACTGACGCTCGCCCTGCAGCACGTTGATGTCCACGGCGGTCTGGTTGTCCGCGGCCGTCGAGAAGATCTGGCTGTGCTTGGTCGGGATCGTGGTGTTGCGCTCGATCAGACGGGTCGCGATACCGCCCATGGTCTCGATGGACAGGGACAGCGGCGTGACGTCCAGCAGCAGGATATCGCCTGCGCCGGCGTCGCCAGCCAGCTTGCCGCCCTGGATGGACGCGCCGATGGCCACGCACTCATCCGGGTTCAGGTTCTTGGAAGGCTCATGTCCGGTCAGACGCGCGACCTTCTCCTGAACGGCCGGGATACGGGTGGACCCGCCGACCAGCAGGGCCTTCGAGATATCCTGCGAGGGCAGGCCGGCA
>CACXFD010000019.1 GCA_902766845.1 uncultured Lachnospiraceae bacterium
CGCTACATCGACCCGCATAACGACAAGCAGTTCGCGGATCCCGAGCTCCTGAAGCACTGGATGCCCGTGGACCTGTACGTGGGCGGGCCCGAGCACGCGGTGGGCCACCTGATGTATTCCCGGATCTGGAACCGCTACCTGTACCATAAGGGACTCTCGCCGGTCAAGGAGCCGTTCCGAAAGCTCGTGCATCAGGGCATGATCCTCGGCTCCAACGGGATCAAGATGGGCAAGCGCTTCCCCGAATACGTCGTGAACCCGACCGATATCGTGAACGAGTACGGCGCGGACACGCTGCGCCTGTATGAGATGTTCATGGGCGCGCTCGAAGCGTCCAAGCCGTGGTCGGAGCAGGGCGTCGTGGGGGCCCGCAAGTTCATCGGACGCGTTTTTGCGTACTTCTCCGATCCCGAGAACATCGTCGACGAAGAGAACCCGAAGCTGCGCGGCATCTACCACAAGAGCGTGAAGAAGATCACGCATGACTTTGAAACGCTCGGCTTCAACACGGCCATCGCGCAGATGATGATCTTCATGAACGAGGCCGCGCACGAAAAGTGCCCGCGCGCATACGCCGAAGGCTTCATCAAGATGTTCTCGTGCGTCTGCCCGCACGCGGGCGAAGAGCTCTGGAGCCTGCTCGGACACACGGAGAGCCTGGCCCGCGAGCCCTGGCCCGAGTACGATGAAGCGGCCTGCGTGGACGATCAGATCGAGATCGGCGTGCAGGTCCTCGGCAAGGTCCGCGGCACGATCCTCATCGCGAAGGACGAGGCGCAGGAGAGCGCGGTCGAGAAGGCCAAGGCCGTTCCGGCCGTGGCCCGCGCGATCGAAGGCCGGAACATCGTCAAGGTCATCTACGTGCCGGGACGCATCCTGAATCTGATCGTGAAATAAGCCGGGAGGCGGAGCCGCTTTATGTAAGCCGGGGGTCAGAGAGCTTTCATTTTTCGAAAACGGATCACAGACCGCAAAGCGGCGGGCGCGCCTGCCGCTTTGCGAACAGACAGAACCATAGAACGAAACAGCGGAGGAAGGATCGTATGGATCACAGAAAGTATCGCCGTCAGTATTTCATGCCTCCCCAGGTGTCGTATGACTGGGTCAAAAAAGATTATCTGGACCACGCGCCGATCTGGTGCAGCGTGGACCTGCGTGACGGCAACCAGGCTCTGATCGAACCGATGAGCCTGTCGGAGAAACTGGAATTCTTTGACCTGCTGGTCAAGGTGGGCTTCAAGGAGATCGAGGTCGGCTTCCCGGCCGCGTCGGATACCGAGTACCTGTTCCTGCGCACGCTGATCGAAGAGGACCGCATCCCGGACGATGTGACGGTGCAGGTCCTGACGCAGGCGCGCCCGCACATCATCCGCAAGACGTTCGAGGCCGTGCGCGGCGCCAAACACGCGATCGTGCACGTATACAACTCCGTGTCCGTGGCGCAGCGCGAGCAGGTCTTCGGCATGGACAAGGAGCAGATCAAGCAGCTGGCCGTGGACGGCGCGAAGCTGCTGAAGGAACTGACGGAAGAGGAGGGCGGCAATTATTCGTTCGAGTATTCGCCCGAGAGCTTTTCCGGTACGGAAGTGGACTACGCGGTCGAGGTCTGCAACGCGGTCCTGGACGTCTGGCAGCCCACGCCGGATCATAAGTGCATCCTGAATATCCCGACGACCGTGGAGACCTCGATGCCGCATGTGTTCGCGTCCCAGATCGAGTATATCTGCAAGAACCTGAACCGGCGGGACGGCGTGGTCCTGTCCGTGCATCCGCACAATGACCGCGGCTGCGGCGTTGCGACCGCGGAAGTGGCCGTACTGGCCGGCGCGGACCGCATCGAAGGCACGCTCTTCGGAAACGGCGAGCGGACCGGAAACGTGGACATCGTGACGCTCGGCATGAACCTGTATTCGCACGGCGTGGATCCGCAGCTGGATTTCTCGGACATGCCGCACATCGCCGAGGTGTACGAGCGCCTGACCGGCATGAAGGTATCGCCGCGCCAGCCGTACGCCGGCGAGCTCGTATTCACGGCCTTCTCCGGTTCGCATCAGGACGCCATCGCCAAGGGCATGAAGTGGCGCGAGACGCATGATCCGGAGCACTGGAACGTCCCGTACCTGCCGATCGATCCGAAGGACGTCGGCAAGACGTACGACGCGGACGTGATCCGCATCAATTCGCAGTCCGGCAAGGGCGGCGTCAGCTATATCCTGAACCAGAATTACCATCTCGACATCCCGAAGGGCATGCGCGAAGACGTCGGCTACACGATCAAGGGCGTCTCCGACCGCGAGCACCGGGAACTGTCGCCCGAGGACATCTACGAGATCTTCTCGGACAAGTACATGAACCATCACAGCGTATTCTCGATACCGACCTGCCATTTCGTGCAGGAGAACGGGATCACCGCGCTGGTGACGCTGGCCTGCGGAAGCCGCACACGCGTGATCACGGCGTCCGGCAACGGCCGTCTGGATGCGGTCTCGAACGCGATCAAGCAGGCCTTCCAGTTCGATTACCAGCTTTCGAACTATGAGCAGCACGCGCTGTCGGAAGGATCCACGTCCAAGGCCGCCTCGTACGTGAGCATCGTCGGCGGACGCAAGACCTACTGGGGCGTCGGAATCGATGAGGATATCATCCGTTCCTCGATCCTGGCGCTGGTCGCGGCCGTCAACCAGTATCTGGAAGAGAGATAACGTCAGGAGAGCGTCCGGACGGCCGATGCGGCTGCCCGGACGTTTGCGTATCGGCCGGAGCGTCCGGACCGATCCACACAGGAGCAAAAAGCATATGGAACATCGGGAATGGGGCCTCGTCCTCGCGGGAGGCGGAGGCAAGGGAGCTTATCAGATCGGCGTGATGAAGGCGCTGGCGGAGACGGAGATCTGGGACCGGATCACGCATGTGTCCGGCGCGTCGGTCGGCGCGCTGAACGCGGCGCTCGTAGCCGGCTGCGGGCTGGAAAAGGCCGAGGAGGTCTGGAAGAACATCTCGCCGTCGCAGTTTCTGGATATCGACGTGCCGGCCGGGGAAGGACCGCACGACGGCGTCTTCTCGCGCGCGGGCCTCGTGGAGCTGATCGAACAGAACCTGGACGCGCAGCGCGTGGCCGAATGCCCGCGGCAGCTGACCGTGAGCCTGAGCCGGATCGAAGGCAATACGCTCGAAGCCGAATACGCGCAGCTGAACGGGCGTACGCCGGAGGAGATCCGGCAGCTCCTGCTCGCCTCGAGCGCCCTGCCCGTCATCTACCAGTCGGTGGAAGTGAACGGCAAGGCATACCGCGACGGCGGCCTGAAGGACAACGTGCCGATCCGGCCCCTGCACGAGGCCGGCCTGCGCCACCTGGTCGTGGTGGCCCTGCACAAGGACGCGGTCATCAACGCCTGCGAGTATCCGGGCGCGGAGATCCTGCCGATCATCCCGAGCGTGGACCTCGGGGATTTCTTCAGCGGCACGCTGGACTTTACAGCCCGCGGCGCGGTGCGGCGGATCGAAGCCGGCTACGCGGACGCCCGGCGCGTGCTGGAGTGGTATCTCACCGAGCCCCGCCCGCCGTATCAGGCGTTCCTCGAATCGTACCACACGCACGGGGCGGAGCTGGAAAAGCAGCTGAAAGCCGGCGAGCGCCGGCGCGACCTGCAGACCGGGATCGACGACAGCCTGCAGAAGGTCCGCGACCTGATGAAAAAGTACGGGATCGAAGAGTGAGCAAAGGGCTTGACAAGGGCAGTGCCGCGTGTTACTATTGTAGCACGTTACTAAAGTAAAGCGCCGGCCGGAACGCCGGCCCGGAAAGCAAAGGATACAGCTATGGCCCGTTATGACAGGATTACGCCCGACGGAACACGGGATCTTCTGTTTGAAGAATGCCTGCGCCGGGAGCAGGTGATCTCCCGGGTATGCGGCATCGTCCGCAGCCGCGGATATGAACAGGTGATCACCCCGACGCTGGAATTCTATGATGTGTACAGCCGCGCCGCGGATTACCTGCCGCAGGAGACCATGTATAAGCTGACGGACGGCCGGGGAAGACTGATGGTGCTGTGCCCGGACGGGACTGTGCCCATCGCCCGGCTCGCGGCGACCCGCCTTTCGGAAGAGACGATGCCGCTGCGGATCTGGTATCAGCACCGTACGTATCGTATGCTTCCGGACCTTAAGGCCAAGCGCACCGAGATCGACCAGATCGGGATCGAACTGATCGGCGCGTCGTCCCTGATGAGTGACCTGGAAGCCGTGGATCTGGCCGCGCAGGCCCTCGAATCGGTGCAGGAGAACTATCGGCTGGAACTGTGCCATATCGGCTTTTTCCACGCGGTCATGGACCGGCTGGAGGCCCCCGCGGATGTGAAGGAAGAGATTCGTCTCTGCATCGAACAGAAGAACTACGCGGCTCTTTCGGACCTGCTGGAGCCTTATGCCGGGCAGCAGGCCGCGTCCGCGCTGCACCGCCTGCCGCGGCTGTTCGGCGGGCCCGACGTGCTCGAGCAGGCCCGCGGCCTGATCGATGACGAGGCCGCCCACCGGAGCCTGGACAAGCTCGAACGGATCTATTCGATGCTGTGTGAGCTCGGGCTCTCCTCCAAGATCCTGCTGGACCTGAGCCTCGTGAATCTCGCGGATTATTACACCGGCATCATTTTCAAGGGATATCTGGACGGGATCGGGACCGATGTGCTCTCCGGCGGCCGGTATGACCGGCTGCTGTCGGATTTCGGCGTCCCGATGCCGGCCATCGGATTTGCGTTCGACGCGGACCTTGCGTCGCAGGCCGCGCCGGCAGTGGGCCGCCCCGGACCCGATGCGGTCGTATATGCGGTGTCGGAAGAGGCCGCGTCGGCCGCCGCGTCGGAAGCGCGCCGGCTGCAGCGGGAGGGCCTGACCGTGATCCTCGGCACGCAGGAGACCGAGGCGGAGGCCCTGGCGTTCGCGAAAGCCGTCGGAGCGGGCCGGTTCATACCGGTTTGGGAGGAGAAAGCATGAGACCGCTGCGCATCGCCCTGACCAAGGGCAGGCTGGAAGAGAAGACCATAGAGATGCTGTCCTCGCTCGGCTATGACTGCACCTCGCTGGAGCAGAAGGGCCGCAGGCTGATCTTTCCGATCGACGGGGGCAAAATCGAGGCCGTGCTCGCGAAAGCGGCCGATGTCGTGACCTACGTGGAGAACGGCGTCTGCGACCTGGGCGTCGTGGGCAAGGACACGATCATGGAGATGGGCGGCACGTTCTACGAGGTCGCGGATCTGGGGTTCGGCCGGTGCCGCTTCGCGCTGGCCGCGCCCAAGGGAACGGATTTCTACGCCGGCTACCATACGCGGCGCATCGCGAGCAAATACGTGAACGTGACCCGGTCCTGGTTCGGGAAAAAGAATATGGATGTGGATGTCGTGAAGATCGAGGGCAGCGTGGAGCTCGCGCCGGTGCTGGGCCTCGCGGACGCGATCGTGGATATCGTGGAGACCGGCACCACGCTGAAGGAGAACGGGCTCGAGATCGTCGAGGAAGTCTGCCCGGTCAGCGCGCGGCTGATCGTGAACATCGCGAGCATGAAGCTGCGCAAGGCCGAGATCGACGGACTGATCCGCCAGATCGAAGAGAAGACGGCGCGCTGAGCGGCACCTTGCCGGTACAGCGCAGGAGGAGAGGAAGAGAACGCCCGATGCCGGAAAAGACCGGCCGGTGAAAGGATACGGATATGGACATCGAACTGATCTACGCGGACGGAACGGCGGAGCGCGAACGGCTCGCGCGGCTGCGCGAGCGCAGCGCACAGACGGACAAGGCGGTCACGGCCACGGTCTCGGAGATCCTTGAACAGGTCCGGACCCGCGGGGACGCGGCGGTCCGCGCCTATACCGAAAAATTTGACGGGGCCTGTCCCGACACGTTCGAGGTCCCGCGCAGCGTGCTGGACGAGGCGCTGTCGCAGGCCGACCCGGCCTTTGTGGCGTCGCTTCGGACCGCGGCGGCCAACATCGCGGATTTCCATCGCCGCCAGAAGCGCGAGAGCTTCGTGGTGACGCGACCCGACGGGACCCTGATGGGCCAGCGCGTGCGCGGGCTCAAACGGGTGGGGCTGTACGTGCCGGGCGGCACGGCGGCCTATCCGTCTTCGGTGCTGATGAACGCGGTGCCGGCCCGGATCGCGGGCGTGGAAGAGCTCATCATGGTCACGCCGCCCGGGAAAGACGGCCGGCCGGTCACCGATGTGCTGGCCGCGGCGGCCGTGGCGGGCGTGGACCGGGTGTTCCTGATGGGCGGCGCGCAGGCCGTGGCCGCGCTTGCGTACGGGACCGAGACCGTGCCGCGGGTGGACAAGATCGTTGGGCCCGGAAACATCTTCGTGGCCACCGCGAAAAAGCTGCTGTACGGAATCGTGGATATCGACATGATCGCCGGCCCCAGCGAGATCCTCGTGATCGCGGATGAGACGGCCCGGCCGGACTGGCTGGCCGCGGACCTGATGAGCCAGGCCGAGCATGACCGGATGGCGAGCGCGATCCTGCTGACGACCAGTGAGACGGTCGCACGCGAGACGGTGCGGGAACTGGAAAAGCAGATGCCGGCCCTGTCCCGGCGCGAGATCATCGAAGCTTCGCTCCGGGATTACGGGACCGTGATCGTCTGCCGGAGCGACGAGGAGATGGTCGCTCTCGCGAATGATCTGGCGCCCGAGCATCTCGAAGTCATGACGAAGGCTCCGATGGAGTACGTCGGACGGCTGGACAACGCCGGATCGGTCTTCCTGGGCCGGTACGCGCCCGAGCCCCTTGGGGATTACCTGGCCGGCCCCAACCATGTGCTCCCGACCGGCGGGACCGCGCGGTTCTTTTCGCCGCTCGGCGTGGACAGCTTCATCAAGCGGTCGAGCTTCATCTACTATACCGAAGAGGCGCTGGCCGGCGCGGCGGAGGATATCGTGCGGCTGGCGGAGAAGGAACGGCTGACCGCGCACGCGCATTCGATCCGCGTGCGGTTCGGCGAAAAAGATCTGTAAGATACGGGCCGGACGGAAGAGGCGGTCCGATACAGCAGCAAAAGAAAAAGAGTGAGGAACGATGGGATTTCGGCTGCCGGAGAAACTGAAGGATCTCGAATACTATGAACCGGTCACGGAAGCATACCGGATCCGGCTGGACGCCAACGAGAGCTGGCATGGCCTGCCCGCCCCGCTGCAGGAGGAACTGCTCGGAAAGATACGGGAACTGGATCTGAACCGCTACCCGGATCCGTATGCCACCGAGCTGCGGCGCCTGGCCGGCGCCTGGTACGGCCTGCCGTCCTCCTGCTTGACGCCGGGGTGCGGATCCGATGAGCTGATCGGCCTGATCCTGTCCAATCTGCTCGGGCCCGGAGACCGGTGCGTGGTGGCGATGCCCGACTTTTCGATGTACGCGTTCTACGCGGGCCTGGCCGGTGTGGAAGCGGTGGA